>CAZQYD010000103.1:0-5635 GCA_964597465.1 uncultured Piscirickettsiaceae bacterium
GGTGCTTTTGCAGGACGTTTGACGACGACACGTTTATTGGCGGTTTGTAATGCTGCCGATAATAAACCAGCTGAATCTAAATCTTCCCCAACTAAATTTTGTAATGCCTTCATCTCTTTTTTGACAGCCGCTTTTTTCTTTTTTTCTGGGTACATTGGATCCATATAAACCACGTCAATATTTGGACGATGTTCTAATAAATATTCGGTAGAATCTGCATTCACTAATGATAAATTTTGAATATCTGTTAAGACGTCTAAATCTTTGGTTTGCAAACCTCTTTTGAATGCGTCCTCTAATAATGCCGCAACAACGGGGGAGCGTTCAACCATTAATACCTTACACCCCAACGTTGCCAGAACAAACGCATCACTGCCCATACCTGCCGTAGCATCTAAAACAGTGGGTGTTTTGTTTGATTTTAACCCGATGGCTTTTGCAAGTGGTTGTCCTTTGCCACCGCCAAATTGACGACGATGATGTTTTTTACCACCTAAAAAGTCGATATATACCGCACCAGAATTAGTAGGAAATAACGCGAGTTTGGCAATATTATCCTCTTCTAGCCAGCCAAATTCCATGTCGTGTTTGGTTTGTTTGGTTTGTTCTGTAAAGGCGTTAAAAATAGACAATAAAGCGGTATTTAATGTCAAGTTTAAGGAGGATTTTAATAATAACATTTCGCTATTATCCTAAATTCATTACAAATCCGATACCCCCCTGGGCACTTTTTAGCTAAAATAATAGTCTTTATCGTAAAATAATTGAATTCAATGATTATTCATGTTGCTGTTGCTGGCCCTTTCTTAACCCCGCTTGACTACCGTTGTGAGTTGACAGATCCTCCCGTGGTTGGCGGGCGTGTTTGGGTGAAGGTGCGCAATAAAAAACAGCTGGGCGTGGTGATGGCGTTAGATGTTGTGTCTTCGTTGGCAGACAATAAAATTATGCTCGTTGATAAAGTTGTTGATGCGACGGCTATTTTTTCAGCGAAAGATTTAACGCTGTTGACTTGGGCATCCCACTATTATCACGAACCGATTGGCAATGTTTTGCAGACGGCTATGCCTGCAAAAATTCGCCAAGGCAGTGATGTGACAGCGAAAAGCGTGACTACTTGGCAGTTGACAGAGGAAGGTAAAGTTGCCAAGCCTTTAATCAAAGCGAATGCAAAAGTACAAGTTGAGTTGCTTGAATACTTACTTACAAGGCAATCCCCACAAATGGCTAGCCAGCTAAATCAAGCATTATCTAGTTGGCGAACACCGATGAAAAGATTTGTACAATTAGGCTGGGTAGAAGAAAAACAACATCATTGTTTGCACGCCGATAAACTGATTGAGCCAGTCAAACACCCTTTAAATAAACAGCAACTGCAAGCGGTTGATGAAGTATCTAAACAACAAGGATTTAAAGGGTTTTTACTGGAAGGCGTGACGGGAAGCGGTAAAACCGAAGTCTATTTAGGCATGATTGAACAAGTGATTAAACAAGGTAAACAAGCTTTGGTATTGGTGCCAGAAATAGGATTAACGCCGCAAACAGTTGCCAGATTTGAAGCCTATTTACAAACTCCCGTTGCGGTTATTCATTCAGGACTTTCAGATAAAGAACGTCATTGTGCTTGGTCGCTGGTTAAATCGAATCAAGTCAACGTTTTATTAGGTACCCGTTCAGCGGTGTTTACGCCCTTTGCAAATTTAGGGATTTGTATTCTCGATGAAGAGCATGATTTATCTTTTAAACAACAGGATGGTTTCCGTTATTCCGCACGTGATTGTTTGGTTAGGCGCGCGAATCTTGAAAATGTCCCTGTCATCCTTGGTTCGGCAACACCTTCGTTAGAAACGTTAAATAATGCACTGCAACAAAAATACGGCTATTTAAAGCTGACCGAAAGGGCAACGGGAGCAAAACTGCCGACGATTAAACTATTAGACGGACGGGGTGATTCATCCATCGCAGAAAATTCGGGGGTGGCGCAGGTTTCACATGAAACAATTTCTCGCCATTTAGAATTTGGCGGGCAAGTCCTGCTGTTTCTGAATCGCCGTGGCTATGCACCCGTACTAATGTGCCAAGACTGTGGCTGGCAGGCAAATTGCCAAAGCTGTGATTCACATATGACTTATCATCATCAATATCAGCAGTTAAAGTGCCATCATTGTGGTTGGCAACAAAACACACCGCCAAATTGTCCAAGCTGTCATAGTCAGCAACTCGCTTGCCAAGGGCAAGGAACCGAACGGCTAGCTGAACAGATGAAGTGCTGGTTTCCCGACAAGATAATATTAAGAGTGGACCGAGACACCACTAAAAATAAAGGGCAAATGCAAACCATCACCGAACAGGCGGCAAGTGGCAAGGCAGACATTCTAGTCGGCACACAAATGCTCGCAAAAGGACACCATTTTCCAAAAGTAAGCCTAGTGGTTATTTTAGACATCGACCAAGGTTTATTCAGTTGTGACTTTAGAGCAGCTGAGCGCATGGCTCAATTAGTCATACAGGTGTCAGGCAGAGCAGGGCGAGCAGAAAAAAAAGGTGAAGTGATTATTCAAACCTTTAACCCACTGCACCCTTTACTAAATGTTTTGGTGGATGACGGTTACCAAGCATTTGCAAAAATGGCACTTGCCGAAAGAGATACCGCAAACCTTCCTCCATATAGTTTTCAAATCATGCTACGAGCAGAATCAACCGACCCAAATCATGGTTGGCAGTTTTTACAAGACATTCAACAAGCCCTTGTGCAGAATGCTAATCAGCAAACAGAGCTAGAAGCATTAGGCCCCGTCGCCGCGCCGATGTTACGCAAAGAAGCAAGGTATCGCTATCAATTGTTATTGCAAGCCACTAATCGTGGCAGACTACATAAATGGTTTGGAAGAATAGAAAGTCAAATTTATGCCCATCCACTAGTTTCTAAGCTAAGATGGTCTATTGATGTTGATCCGCAGGATATGGGCTAAAGCCTAAAGGAAAAAATATGGGAATTATATTTAAATTTTTCAAAGCACTAAATGCCAATCAATACCCGGGACAAATCGCTTTTTCGCTTGTCTTGGGTATGATAATGGGTTTAACGCCGCTTTTCTTCGCACATAATTTAGTAACCTTGGCGTTGGTGTTTTTGTTGCGGGTAAACTTGTCGGCATTGATTGCCTCGATGGTTATATTTAGTGGTTTGGCTTATTTACTTGACCCAGTGTTCCATCAGTTAGGTTTGATGTTGCTGAATCAACCCTCACTAGCACCTTTATTTACGGAAATGTATAACAATGCATTTTGGCGTATTTTACACTTTAATAATTCCGTTGTGATAGGCAGCGTTTTGGTGGCTTATATCTTAGCAATTCCTGTTTTCTTTATTTTTTATGCATTGGTGAAAAGCTATCGCAAACGTTTTTTAGTTTGGGCAAGGAAATTAAAAATTGTACAGTGGTTAAATCGCAGTCAGAAAGCTAGACTTATTGCGGGGTGGATGGAATGAGTGAGTTGACTAAACATAAAGAGCGTGAAGCAAGCCCAACGAAAACCGAAAAACAACCAAAAGGCTGGATAAGATGGTCTGGGTTGGGAATCTTCTTAGCCGTTGTTGGTGCAGTGATTGCGATTAGTTACTTGAGTTTTACCCTACTATTTAAAAACCAGTTGGAATCTTATGCAACCGATATTTGGGGAGCAAAGGTTGAAATTGGCGGTGTCGATTTGGGTGTTTTTCCAGTACGCTTTGGCTTGTTAGATGTTGAAATTACCGACCCAGATAAACCGATGGAAAATGTGGTGCAATTTGGCAAGGTTGGTGCGTCTTTAAACTTCTATCATTTGGTCGTTGGTCGAACGGTCATTGAAGAATTAGCGATAACCGCGTTAAAATTTAACCAGCCAAGAGAAGCGTCTGGGCAAACTGTTTTTGAGGAATCCGCTAGTTCGGGTGAAAAAAATAAAAAGAGCAAAGATGATGGTTTCACGATTCCTAAATCTGCCATTCCAGATTTTAAAACAATTCTAGCAAGAGAGAAGTTAGAAACGTTCATTGTAGCGAAGCGTGTTGAGCAACAAATCATCGAACTTGGTGATGACTGGAACCGTGTGGAGAAGGATTTACCGACGCCAGAGCAGTTGGTGGGTTACAAACAAGAATTTCAAAATATTTTCAGCGGAGAGGTAAAAGATTTAGCCGATATTCAACGCCGAAAAGAAGCATTGGAAGACCTGCAGAAAAAGATTGAAAAGAACGTAAAGAGTTTAGAAAGTGCCCGTAATTTATTCGCTGAAAAGTTACCGATATTAAAAAATGACATCGTTTCGTTAAAAAAACTACCAAGCCAAGACTTAGCCCGATTACAGAAGAAATACGGTTTAAATCAGCAAGGGTTATCAAATGTGACCTATCTTTTGTTTGGTGATGAAATTCAAGGTTATGTCAACGAAGGACAGTTTTGGTATGCCAAAGCGAAACCTTTTATTGATGATTATCTTGCCGAGTCAGCAAAGAAAAAACGGCAGGCAGAAGCAGACAAGCAAGCTCGTGCTTTTGGAACAAATGTTGCGTTTCGAGAGTATGACCCGCAACCTGAGTTTATTATTAAAAAACTAGCCTTATCTTCATTGATTCCTTGGGGTGATTTAGCGTTGAATATGACGGATATTAACTTTGTCCAATCCACCTCTAAAAAACCAATTAACTTTGTCGCAAAACTACAACCTGCTGGACAAACGGGTATGCTCAATATTGAGGGAGAAAGTAACTTTACTGAAATAGGGAAAGGATTTTCTGTGGCAAATCTCAAAATGGATGATTATCAAATTAAAAACTGGTCGTTGTCAGACGAAAAAGAACTGCCCGTGATGATGAAATCTGCAACCAACCAAGTGCGTGGCAAACTTACCCTACTCGAAAATGAAAAAATTTCAGGGCAGGTAAAACTGGCTTATCAAAAAGTCGATTTTGATTTAAGTCGTACCGAATCAAAATCGGTAAAACGTTATATTGCTCCAATTTTTGAGGATATCAATCGATTCACAGTAACCACGAAAGTGAAAGGTAAATTGTTCGCACCAGATGTCGGGGCGAGTTCTAACTTGGATCGCCAACTATCTAACGCCTTTAAAAAAGTTCTTGGTAAAGAAGTAAGAATAGCTAAGGCAAAACTAACCAAACAGTTTAAAGCCAAAGTAGCGGCTGAAGTTGCACCGATTGAAGCAAAACTATCTAAGCTAGTGGGCGAACAGGTTGACCTTAATAAATCTTATCAAGCGTTACAAGATATCATGAATAAAAATCCAGAGGACTACGTTGAACAGGCAAAAGAGCAGTTAAAAAATAAAGCTAAAAAGAAGGTTCAACAAAAAGTTGACCTCGAAAAAGAAAAGCAACGTCAGCGAGCAAACGCTAAGCTAGAGAAGGAAAAAGAAAAGCTAGAGAAGGAAAAAGAAAAGCAAGTAGATAGGCTAAAAGACAAACTAAAAAACCTTTTTTAATTTTTTTAGAATCATTTGAAAGTTTTTGGCAATCTTATGTGTCTTGTTGATTAGGTGGGTAATGATACTCACGGATTTTTATAAATTACATGAGGCTCTTCTCCGCTTTGTTGATTGAAAAATATTCTTGAATCATAATTTTCCTTAT
>CAZQYD010000104.1:0-5573 GCA_964597465.1 uncultured Piscirickettsiaceae bacterium
ATATTGGCACGATTTACTAGCGTGAAATAAGGGGAATTATTGAATGTTTTGGCACTAATTTTAGATTCAATCAGTCCAGATAAACCAACCGCATCGTCTTTGAAATCATCAACTGCAATGCGTTTTAATTTACTGACCGCAGAAACCTCAGCGGGTTCAAGGTATTTAATTTTAGCCGTTGTTGAGCAGGACGAAATGAGTACACAGGTGAGCAAAAGCGATGAGAGTTTAAATAAGTACAAGGTGAGAGCCTATAAATGTTCTAATTCATACAATTTTAAACTTTTTCTTTACGAAAACAAGTGACTATATTAATATTAACATAATTAAATAATCGGTTCTAATATGTCACATGCAATTATCCTTCAGAGTTCGGTACTCTCTGTCACTGTTCTTAATATATTTACCGATGATATTCAACAGGTTAAGTTCGAAATTAACGAACAGGTTGAAGACAATTCCGCAGCCTATCTTGGTAAAACCGTTGTCATTGAACCAAAAGTTGAATTAGCAGACCCGACATTTTTAGCTTTGTTGGTCGAATTTCTGTATCAACTAGAAATGATTCCTGCAGGGATTAGAACGCAAGATGAATCCATTCAAATGCAAGCTGAATATGCAGGGCTGGCAATTATTGCGACGGGTGTTGCAACGGAATCAAACGATGACGTCTTAAAAAATAATGCCACACGGCTTGCTTTAACAGTCAATAACGTCCGCTCAGGTCAACAAATTTATGCTCAAAATAGAGACTTAATTGTAATGGGTTCAGTAAACCCTGGTGCGGAAGTTATTGCTGATGGTAATGTACATATTTACGGAAAAGTTCGAGGAAAAGTTTTTGCCGGTGCATCAGGGCAGGTTGGTGCTAAAATTTATGCCCATAACCTTAAACCCGAAATGCTGAGTATTGCAGGATTGTACCAATTAGCAGAAGATATTGAAAACCAATATAAACAAGGATTTATTGAAGTGAGTTTGAATAATTCAGCAGGTTATTTAGAATATAGGAGAGTATTGTGTCAAGAGTAATCGTTGTTACCTCAGGTAAAGGTGGTGTTGGTAAAACAACGACAACTGCAAGCATTGCGGTAGGATTAGCAGAAAGGGGTTATAAAGTTGTTGCGATTGACTTTGATGTGGGTTTAAGAAATTTAGACCTAGTGATGGGCTGTGAAAACCGTATCGTGCATGATTTCATCAATGTTGTACAGGGTGAAGCCAGTGTTGAACAAGCATTGATTGCAGATAAACATGTCGAAAATTTGTTTATCCTTGCCTCTTCACAAACCCGCGATAAAGATGATTTAACCAAAGAAGGCGTTGGATTAGCAATGGATGGGTTAAAAAAAGCAGGCTTTGATTACATTATTTGCGATTCACCAGCGGGCATTGAAAAGGGCGCACAACTTTCCTTGTATTATGCTGATGAAGCTATCATTGTAACCAACCCAGAGCCATCATCGGTTAGGGACTCTGACCGTATGCTAGGGATTTTGCAAGGGAAATCTAAACGTGCAGAAGAGGGTGCGGATGCAGTGGTAGAGCATCTTGTTTTAACTCGCTATCAACCCGAGCGTGTCGCGGCAGGTGAAATGTTAGATGTAGATGATATTGTCGAACTACTACAAATCCCATTTATAGGAGCGGTTCCCGAAGCAAGAGAGGCTTTGCCAGCGGTCAATGCAGGAAAACCCGTTATTCTAAACCAAGGAACAGATGTCTCTGAAGCCTACCATGACATCGTCGCCAGAATACTGGGGGAAGAATGCCCTCAGAGATTTTTAGAAGTACCAAAGGTGGGATTCTTTAAAAGGTTATTTGGAAGGGGTTAAAGTCCACGCAGAATTTTAATCAGTTGTTAAGTGTCTCCTTAAAGTTTGCGCGCTTTGTAAATATTTTTTACGTCCCAATAATAGTCCCCAACGACTACCACCGACTTGTCGCCATAGCATACTGGCACGGATGCCTGCTAGTAGTAGTGCTCTGATTTTATTAGCGACTCTTGGGTTTTGTAAATGTCCGTGAGCACCATTAACCATGATTCTTGGGCGAATGTTGCTTACATTTTCACTGTAAGCTCTGGCAAGAGTGGCAATAATATTTTCATGGAAATCGCCAAAGTGACTACGGTTTTCTTTAGCAGATTCAATGACTCTAAATACTTTTGATAAAACTTCCTCTTCTTGTGAAAGGTTTTTTTCTAAAATCATCAAGCTTAAAACATATTTAGTGATTTCAATATTTCTTGAATCCACCGCTTTATCAGACGACATTTGTGCAAGTAATGTTTCGGTGCCGACTTGAATGTCTTCTACCTTTCCAAACACGTCTAGTGTGCTAGTTGGATTTTCGCTAAACAGTGAGTTAACGCTGGCTTCAAATGCGGTATTGTCGGTTTTTCCTTCGGTCGCTAAATCAAATACTTGTTTAGCAACTTGGTATAGACCGATTAGGGCAATGGTTTTATCTTGTTGTACGTATTCCATTTAAATTGTGTCTACTTCTTTTATTGTATGATATCTACCAGTAATAATACCGCCACCTAGGCAGTCTTCGTCATCATAAAATACGACGGATTGTCCTGGTGCAATGGCGGTTTGATTTTTGTTAAATTTTACCATGATATCATGGTCTGTTTGCTGAATGATTTCACATGGTTGTTCTGTTTGTCGGTAACGAATTTTGGCTTTCAGTTTTTGACCTGTTTTAGGTGGTTTTCCTACTACCCAATCCATTGTTTGTGCACTTAAATATTGGTGATTTAACAAAGGGTGTTCTTTGCCTTGTACGGCAATAAGTTGATTGTTTTTTAAATCTTTATCTGCCGCAAACCAAGCATCGCCCGTTTCGCCATGTCCGCCACCGATGCCCAGCCCTTTGCGTTGCCCAAGGGTGTGGTACATTAAACCGTCATGCTTACCTATCACGGTGCCCTTTGTATCGACAATTTCGCCAGGTTTTGCAGGGATAAAACGCTGTAAGAAGTCTTTAAAGTTTTGTTCACCGATAAAGCAAATTCCTGTACTGTCTTTTTTATCATGAGTAATAAATCCAGCTTCTTCGGCTAACTGACGAACCATTGGTTTTTCTAGCTCGCCAATAGGAAATAATGTTTTTGCAAGTTGGTGTTGTTGTAATGTATAAAGAAAATAACTTTGATCTTTGTTGTTGTCCAAGCCTTTTAATAAGTGAAAATTACCAACGTTATCTTTGCTGATTCTTGCATAGTGTCCCGTGGCGATATAGTCTGCACCTAAGTCCATGGCATAGTTTAAGAAGGCTTTAAATTTTACTTCTTTATTACATAGAATATCGGGGTTAGGTGTTCTACCCGCTTCATATTCTGTAATGAAATGTTCAAAGACACGATTCCAGTAATCTTTAGAAAAGTTTTTGATATGTAGATGAATGCCTAGCTTTTCACAAATTGCTAAGGCATCTTGCATGTCTTTCATTGCTGGGCAGTAGTCTTCGGTATCGTCTTTTTCCCAGTTTTTCATAAACAATCCTTCAACATCATAGCCTTGTTTTTTCAAAATAAGGGCAGTGGTAGACGAATCCACCCCTCCAGACATGCCAACAATGACTTTGGTTTTAGCGTTTTTAGGGTTGTATGAGAGAAGTTGGTTCATAATAAAATCTATATAATTTATTTCTGCGTTATTGTTACATTTGACGTCAAAAGCGGATTACTTGCTTTCTTTTTAAGCCAGTTCGACCCTGCATGGAGATTAGAGCGTTCAACTGCGGAACGCTTGCCTTGCCCTTTGGTGGTCAACTTTTGCCTATCAATATTGTTGCTAACCCAAAAACCCCAGTAGGAAGTTAAATCGGTGTTCCAAAATTTATCGGGGTGTGATGAAATATAGTGTAAAAACTTATCAAAACTGGCATTAGCAAGTTCAAGACTTAAACCTTCAGCAGTGGCATAGTGAATCATTTGTTGATGGTTTTCATGAATCAGTTGGCTAAGTTTTTTATTGAGCACACTATCGTTGTTTTGAAAACGTTGTAGGTGTTTTTTAATATTGCTGTCTAAAATAGCGGGTTGTGCAGTAGGCAAGTGTTGAGTGTTATCTTGCTGGAGAGTTTGTCCCGTTAGTTCGCTGTATTTGCTGGCGTTAATTACAAAACGGCAATTTCCTTGGTGATCTCTTTTTTCGCTAATTAATTGTTTACCTTGCAGTTGTGCGAAGGTTTGGGCGAGGATTTCTTCACGCCAAAACGAAAAGCTGGTTTCAACCGCTTGCCAAGTGGTTGATTTATTTTGCAGTTGATGCTCAATCCAGCCAAGAACAATCGCTTCTTCAAGTGAAAGATAGTGTGCAACGGCTTGGTTAAACTGGAAGTTGACTGTAGAGTCTAAAAGATTCATTAGGCTTTGTTTGCCTCAAGTCGTCGCATCGTTTTGGCAAGGCTACGGTCAATGGTGATGATGTTGTCAGGACTGCGTAGGTTTTTCAAAACTTCCCTAGCTTTATCTGCATCACCAATTAAAACGGGCGGTTGTTTTTTTGCCCCTTTGATTTTAGCATTCTGAGCATTGACAATACCGATGAGTTCAATAGGTGGTTGTAATTGTTTTGGTGTGCCATATAACGCACGGTAAGACTTTTTAAACTCAATCGCTTTAAAGGTTAAGGATTTTTCATCAGGTACATTGCAAAAATCAATCCAACCACCCATCTTATGAATGATTTGATGAATTAGCGGATCATGAAACACTACGTCTTGATAGCCACCGACCTTACGAATCGCGGTTTCTACTTCGTGCCAAGCTTGCATGGCGTTATCTTGCGTGCCACCTTTGCAGTTTTTAATAATGTCCGAAACTTTCGGCCACCATTTACCCTCTTCAGGATGCTGTAGGTGTGCGTTGAAAGATTCTTGCACCTGTTCGATGGAGTATTCTTTTAATCCGTTCCAATACATTTCATAAGTAAGGTCGGTCAGTTCCTTTTCATAGTAAGAAAATACCCAGTTAAGTATCTGTTGGAACTTTTCCATATCTTGGACGTGCATAGTGAAAATCTCGAAACAATAAGTTAAATAAGGATTTTAGCAAAAAAATAGTTTTTTTGAGGTAAAAAGTGCCCAGGGGGGTAAGTATTTTACTGATTTAGGGCTTTATTAAATGTCTCTTTAAGTGTTATAATTCGCCTTTTTAAAGTTCCAAGAAGATTGTTTAGGAGACAGTATGTCTAAATCAGAAAGTTGGTCAGGTTCCGCAAACGCGACTGGCGTAGAAATCCTTAGTGCAGATGGTGGGGCTATCGTTTCACCAACTAAAGTAGGTTATATTATTATGACCTCTGATAGAGTAGGGCTTGACCGTAAATTTGATGCTAAACAACGTAAACTAAATAAACCAGGTGTGGTACTTTGCTCATCAATGGAGCAGTTAAAAGCTTTGGCAGAATTAAACCCTGAAATTGAAGCATTTTATCAATCTCATTGGGATAAAGATATTTTATTGGGTTGCATTTTGCCTTGGAAAAAAGAGTCCATGAAGCATATTCCAGACGATGGTTGTAAAGAACTAATGATGGATAAAAGAGATACTAGCTGTT
>CAZQYD010000105.1:0-5532 GCA_964597465.1 uncultured Piscirickettsiaceae bacterium
TTTTAATCAGTTGTTTAAGTGCCTTCTTATGCAAAGTCTCTAAATCGTTATAGGAAATAGACATGAAAAAATTAACAATAGTTATGTTGCTATCGGCATCATCTTTAAGCTTGTTGGGTTGTGGTGGTGACGCTAGCACCGCAAAAAACATTCCAGCAGTACAAACGATTAACGTCGATGTCATGTCGGTTGAGCTGGGAACTATTCCCCTTAAATCGGTAGCGCCTGGTTCAATCGTTTCTGACCAAAAAGCTCAAATTTCTTCTAGGTTAGTAGGTTATATCAAAAATTTTGATTTAAAAGTTGGACAAAACGTAAAACGTGGCGAGCTTTTATTTTCGATTGATTCGGCAGATATTGAAAGCGGGATTGCACAAGCACGGTCTGGCTATCAGCAAGCAAAAGCAGGGCTGTTAGATGCAAAGTTAGACTATAAACGTTTCAAAAAATTATATGAAGATGAGTCGGTTTCTAAGCAAAACTTTGACAAGATGAATTTAAAATATAAGATTGCAAAAGAGCAAATGATTACCGCTAAAACGGGTTTAAATCAAGCTAAATCACAGTTAAAATATGCAAATGTCAAAGCACCTTTCGATGGTGTGGTGGTTAAGAAAATGGCAACCGCGGGTGATTTATCTGCACCAGGTAAGCCTATCCTCTCGTTAGAAAATAAGAAAACATTGAGCGTTAAAACACAAGTTTCGCATGAGTTGTATGCGGCGCTAAGATTAGGTGACACAGCCAGTATTGTTTTAGACGGTATTGAGCAACCTTTGCTTGGCACAATATATACCATGGTGGCAGCCGCTGACCCAAAAAGCAGAACTCATACGATTAAGTTAAGTCTACACGAGAGCTCAGTGGTAAACAGTGGAACCTTTGCAAGAATTTCCTTTACTCGTGGAGAAAGACAAACCTTAATGGTGCCAAAATCAGCAGTGATTAATCGCTCGGGAATTGAAGGCGTGTTTGTGGTTGAAAACGAAACGGCTTTTTTTAATATGGTGCGTTTAGGCGAGGTGATTGGCGAGATGGTTGAAATTAAATCAGGGATTAGCTTTGAGGATTCAATTGTGGTATCTAATAATGAAAGCTTGTTAAATGGCGATAAGTTAATTGTTACTTTGCTAGAAACAACTTCAAAATAAGTATCAATTAAGAATCTAGGATATTAAATATATGAGCGAATCAACCGATAAAAAAGATTATAAGTTGAACATTGCTGGCAAGCTTGCGGCAATGTTTATTCATTCAAAAATCACGATGATGATTATGGTTGCGGTGACGCTAGCAGGAACGCTTGCGTATGTTTCAACACCAAGAGAATATAATCCACAAATCGTTGTGCCAGCCGCTAATATTATAGTTCCAAAGGGTGGGGCAACCCCGAATGAAGTGCATAATATGGTGGTTAAGCCATTAGAAACTATTTTAAATGCTTTGCCTGGTGTAAACCATACTTTTGGTTATGCAACGCAGGACTTTGGTGTGGTAACGGTGCAGTTTGAAGTAGGAGAAAGCCAAACTGAAAGCTTGGTAAAACTATATAGTCAAATAATGCAAAACATGGATCAGCTACCTCCTAATACACAGCAACCGTTAATTAAACCGATTAATGTTGATGATGTGCCAATTATGACGTTAGCAGTGACTTCGGCAGATATGAGCTCTTATGATTTGCGCGATGTTTCTTTGAAATTAGTTGAGAACTTACGTAATTTACCAGGCGTTTCATTTACCAATGTGATTGGTGGACATTCACGGGCAATTAATATTTGGCTTGATGCACAAAAAATTGCCTTAACTGGTATGCCACTTGAGCATATTAGCCAAATGTTAAAGGGCAGTAATATTTCCTTGCCAGTGGGTTCATTGGTAAGTAACAATATTTCATCGCCAGTAAGAGTGAATGGGTTTTTAGGCAGTGCCAAGGAGGTCGGTGAAATTATCATCGGCGTTGAACAGGGAGCTCCGATTTACCTAAGAGACATTGCCCGCATTGAAGATGGTCCTGCGGAAATGGATACGGTTAGTCGTATTGGTTATGGACAATATTCTGATAAATCAAGTAATTCAGAATTTCCTGCCGTGACAATTTCAATTGCTAAAAAACCAGGAACTAATGCCGTTACGGTTTCTGATGCGGTGTTAAAACAACTAGCGTTACTGAAAAAAACAACCTTACCTCATAATGTTGATATAACCGTTACTCGTAATGACGGTGAAAAAGCCGATGCTGCCGTTAATTTGTTGATGGAACATTTAGCGATTGCGGTTGGTTCGGTATTGATTATTTTGATTATATTCTTGGGCTGGCGTGAAGCGAGTATTGTGACGATTACCGTACCGTTAATTTTATTTATCGTATTATTTGTCGGTTATATCTTCGGGCAAACCATGAATCGTATTACCTTATTTGCACTGATTCTTTCTTTAGGATTATTGGTGGATGCCGCGATTGTGGTGATAGAAAATATTCACCGGCATATTCACAAAGGTTTCGATCCCAATAAGTTTGATGATTTAATGATTAAAGCAACTAATGAAATTGGTAACCCAACAAACGTGGCTACCTTTGCGGTTATTCTTGCTTTTATCCCAATGGCATTTGTGACAGGAATGATGGGGCCGTTTATGGCACCGATTCCATTTAATGTGCCTATTGCAATGGTCGCATCATTAGTGATTGCCTATATTCTTGTGCCTTATGTAGCTTATCGAGTACTGAGCAAAAAAGCGATTAAAGAAATGCAGGAGCGAGAAAGCACCGAGTCTCACCATGCTCATAAAGAAGACTGGATGCAAGTAATGTATGAAAAAGCCATTACGCCATTTATGAACAGTGCTTTTAAACGAAATCTCTTTTTGATTGCCGTGCTAGTATCTTTAATACTTGCAATGGCTCAGCCAGCGTTACAGTTTTTCCGTGGCGATGATATGAATAGCAAGCTTCACCCTGCTGGAGTTGAGCTAAAAATGCTTCCTTATGATAATACCAGTACCTTCTTGGTGCAGGTAGATATGCCAGAAGGGACAGCACTTGAAGCGACGGATGTTGTGGTGAGAAGAGTCAATGATATTATTCGTACCACACCATTTGTAATCGATTTTAGTGTGTTTGTCGGTAGCCCAGCGCCGATTGATTTTGCCGCCTTAGTGCGTGGTGATTTAATTAAGCAAGGCACAAACTTTGCACAAATTCGTGTGAACTTGGTCAATAAACATGACCGAAAAATGTCATCGCACGAAATTGCAAAACACTTTAATGAGTCTGTTAAACCAGTCCGTGCGCGTTTTCCAGAAGCAAATATTAAAATTTATGAAACGCCACCTGGTCCACCTGTTACCACGCAAATTTTAGCCGAGCTATACGGGCCTGATTATGAGAAGTTACGTGAAGCCGCCAAGGAAGTCGGTGCGAAGATGCATGATATTTATGGCATGACCAATATTGACGACAGCGTGACGGCAAGTACCGATAGCTTTGAAATTAATATTGACCGTACCCAAGCAAACTTAGTCGGTGTTGTGCCTGCACAAGTTTCTAAAATGCTTAGAGATTATATTAACGGTTTTGAACTAGGCTACATGCATTTAGACAACGTACGTGAGCCAGTTGATATTATCGTGCGTTTACCTAGAGCGGAAAGAACCGTTCCTGAACAGTTGTTGTCTTTACGAGTCACCTCTAGAACGGGTGCATCCGTGCCGATATCTGCATTTGCAACAATTAAAAAAGTGACCAGTGCAAAACCGATTATTGGACGTGACCAGCATCCAATGGTTATGGTTGGCGGCGAATTACTGACCTCAAGCCCAGTGTATGCTGTTTTATCATTAGATAAAATGTTAGACGGTATCAAGCTAGAAAATTCAGGCGTTACCTTTCACACCACCAATCTTGGTTTTGTAGAAGCGACACCCAATGACGTAATGGACTACACCATTCTTTGGGGTGGTGAAATGCGTTTAACCCTAGACGTGTTTAGAGATATGGGTAGTGCATTTATTATAGCACTAATCTTTATTTACCTAGTATTGGTCGCCTACTACCGCTCGTTCATGATGCCCGTAATCGTAATGGGGGCGATTCCCCTAACCATGATAGGCGTGTTCCCTGGGCACTGGTTAACAGATCAAGCCTTTACCGCAACGTCAATGATAGGGGTCATCGCTTTAGCGGGAATTGTGGTAAGGAACTCGTTACTGCTGATTGACTTTATCCTAGAGTATCGTGCGGAAGGACAAAGCTTAAAAGATTCTGTTATTGAAGCAGGGAAAGTACGTTTTAGACCGATACTGCTAACAGCACTAGCCATTATATTTGGCTCAATGATTATGATAACCGATCCCGTATTTGGCGGGCTAGCAGTCTCATTAATCTTCGGAACATTGTCATCAACCATCCTTACATTATTAGTAATACCAATTATGTACTACAACTGGCAAGATGATATAGAGAAGAAACGAATTAAAGCTGAAAAGCAGATTTAAAGCTAAATTTAGATTAAAAAGTGCCCAGGGGGGTACTTTTTAGGTTAGAAAAATGTTAAAAAAAGGTAAAGTTCACCATAACAACTCAAAATTGCGTAACTAATAGCTGTTTCTACCCGTTTCTTCTAAAGTTACTTTGTTCCTGCCGCTGTGTTTACTTGCATAAAGTGCCTTATCAGCTCTATCAATGAAATCCTCTAATTCTTCTCCGGCTTGGTAGTGTGAAACACCTGCGGAAATAGTAAGTTTAATGGTTTGATTGGTTTTTTTAATATGCAGTTTACTTTTTTCTAATTTTTTACGAATAATATTCGCAAGCCTCTCGGCACTTTTTAGATCCGTATCTTGCAACACAAGTAAAAACTCCTCGCCGCCTGTGCGGGCAATTAGGTCGCGACCTTTTGTTTCCTCACGGAAAATTTTGGCAAGATATTTTAGAACGCTATCGCCAATTAAGTGCCCAAATTCATCATTGATAGCTTTAAAAAAATCAATGTCAAAAGCAACTAATGATAAATTTGTTTCTTTATCCTGTGAGTTTTCTATCGCCTGTTTTAAGAATTCATTAAAACCTCGTTTATTGGGTAGTCCTGTAAGGTCATCTGTTCTAGCAAGAATTGTCGCTTTGTTAAGCTCATTCTTGAGTAGATCCACTTCTGCTGAAATTTGGTGAACATCGTTTTGTAAGACCAGAGTTTGTTCTTGGTTGTTTTTAATATGCGGTAAGATTACTTGCTGAATATGAAAAAAAGCATCTTCTGCAGAGCTTTTTTCGGCGATTGTAATTTGTTTGTTAATTTCAGAGTAAGAGTCTTTAGATTGATGAACCCAGTGATTAATATTAATTAGCAGTTCATCAATGATATGAGCGAAATCATCGTATGGAATCGTACGCTGAATGATTTTTGCCCATAAATTAGTGAACAAAATTTGGGCAGAACTGTGATTGTAACTGGCAGTGTCTATTAAAGCTTGCACTTCTTTGGCAAACTCTTGGTCTTTATTTAATAAAAGTTCATAAATTAAGCTAAAGTG
>CAZQYD010000106.1:0-5524 GCA_964597465.1 uncultured Piscirickettsiaceae bacterium
ATACCACTCGAGAATTAATAGGTGCAAGTATTGATTCAACTTATAATCCTACCTATACTCATATTATTAAAGAAAATGAAATAGGTTTTTTTATTGGTAGAAAATTTGTTGATTATGCAAAAGTAGTTCATCTAGTAGGTGAAATGAAAAAACAACCAGATCCTTATATATTTATGCGTGAAAGTTATTTACAGCATAGAACTAATCTACTTTATGACGGTCATCCACCAGTTCCTGAAATGGATGACTTTGATTTTGAGTAAAAAATTATTTTATTTTTTGTAGCTCACGTTTTAAAAATTGGCTAGTAGATTGAGGTGAACTTGTATTTTTAGCAAGTAACCCATAAGCTAGAGGAATGATAAATAAACTCAGTAGAGTTGAAAATATAATTCCCCAAAATAGCACATAACCGACTACCTGCCTTACTTCTGAACCAGCACCTTCGGATAATATTAGTGGAATTGTTCCTACGCAAGTGGTAATTGCGGACATCATAATTGGGCGTAATCTCAATTGTGTGGCTGCGATAAGGGAATAATAGAGAGATAGTCCTTTATCACGGTATTGATTGGTAAATTCGACAATTAAAATACCGTTTTTTGTGGCAATACCAAGCAGAATGACTAATGCGATTTGGCTGTAAATATTTAAACTAATACCATGTATTTGCATCGCAAAAATACCGCCTGCAAAGGCTAGTGGAACGGTTAGCATTATTATAAATGGTTGTATAAAACTTTCAAATTGGGCAGCTAATACTAAAAAGACAATCGCTATTGCTAATGCAAACATGAAAATAATTGATTGATTAGCACTTTGAAAATCTTTTGATTGCCCTTTGTAATCAATGGTTGCGTGGGCAGGTAGTTTTTCTTTAACTAGGGTATTTAAGTAGCCTAATGCCTCTCCTAGCGAATAGTTTTCTTGTAGCTTAGCGGATAAGGTAAACGATCTAATACGGTTGTAGCGGTTTAATTTGGAGTCTGTGGCGACCTCTTTTAAGCTAATTAGTTCAGATAATGGAATCATGCGTTGATTATTGTCGTAAATATAAATTTCTTCTAAATCTTTTGGCGACTGAAATAGGCTTGGATCGGCTTTGATAACAATATCGTATTCTTTACCTTCAAATTGAAAAGTAGTCACTCGTTTTGAACCTAAAAATAACTGTAATGTTTCGGTTATATTTTGATGGCTAATGCCTAATAAAGTTGTTTTTTGATAGTCTATTTTTAATTTTAGTTGTGGTTTATTGGGTTCATAATCCCAACGAATACGGGTTAATCCGGGGTTGGTTGTTGCCAGTTCTTGGTTTAGTATTTCTTTCCATTCGGCTAATTCTTCATAGGTCGAGCCACCAACTACAAATTGGATTGATTTTTGTGACCTACCACCCAGTCCTTTGGTCATAGTAATAAAGCTGGAAATTCCTGCTAAATCATCTAGTTCTTTGCGTACCTGTTGTACAATTTTGAAAATACTTTCTCGTTCACTCCAGTCGTTTAACATGACTCGGACAATACCACTATTATGTTCATCGCCATCACCAAATCCTCTTGGTGAACGCACGACAACTCGTCTAATCCCTTCTTCATCCATAATGTCTAATAGACGATTTTCAATTTGTGCCATATAAGATTGCATATAGTTAAAAGAAGCCCCTTCTGGACCTTTTACCATGATAGAAAAAGAACCTCTATCTTCTTTAGGTATGTATTCTTGTTTGATGTCTTGGCTGTAAAAAATACTAGCGAATATAACAGAAAAAAAGATGATAATTCCTAACCAAGGTAGTCGAAAATTTTTAATTAATAATTTTTTAAAAAATTGTGATGGTCTTTTTTTATTGGCAGAAATGGCTTTTGGTTTTAATAGTTTTGAAGCTAAAGCAGGTGATAAAGTTAAGGCAACCCAACTTGAAAAAATTACCGCAACCGCTAAAGTAATCGCAAATTCAGCAAATAATTTACCTATCCTTCCCTCTAAAAAAGCAATCGGCATAAAGACAGCAATTAAAACAATGGTGGTTGCAATAACCGCAAAACCGACTTGTCTTGTACCTAAATACGCCGCCACATTGGCTTTATAACCTTTATCAAGATAACGTTGAATATTTTCTAATACCACAATAGAATCATCGACCACTAAACCAACTGCTAAAACAAATGCCAGTAAAGTTAATAAATTAATAGACAGTCCAAGTAACCAAAGTACCCAAAAAGTGGCAATAATTGCGATAGGTAGTGTAATGGCAGGAATAAATGCGGCACGGATGTTTTTTAAAAACAGTAATAAAACTAACACCACTAAACCGAGTGCAATAAATAAAGTTTTATAAACTTCACTAACGGCTTTTTTAACAAAAACCGACGCATCATAATTTTTGATCATCGTTAAGCCATCTGGCAAGGTTTTATTAATAGTTTCTTTAAGCTGAAAAGCTTCTTTAGCAACCGCTAAGGTACTAGCGGTTGATTTTTTGATAATGCCAATACCGACAGACGGCAAGCCATTACCTGTGAAATAACGCCTACTTTCTACTGCACCCATGGTGACTTCTGCAACATCAGACAACCTAACTTGGCTAATATTATCAGCAATATTGGTTTGTTTAATAATTAAGTTTTTAAACTCTTTAATTGTTTGTAAAGGCTTTTCAGCTTGTAAGGTTAAAACAATGTCTTCGCCTTGTAGATAGCCAATTGGCACTTCAACATTAGCAGAGCGAATTTGTCGTTCAATTTCAGCCGCAGATAGTTTATAAAGCATCATTTTTCTAGGATCTAACCAAATGCGTAATGCAAAGCTTTGTCCACCGCCAATTCTCACCCTAGCGACTCCCGGTAATATTGAAAAACGATCAACAAGATAGCGTTCTGCATAGTCCGTTAATTCGGAAATTGTCATTTTATCACTAGATAAATTAAACCAAATAATTGCTTCAGTGCTGTGTCTTACCTTGCGAATACTAGGATTACCTGCCTGGTCAGGTAAACGATTAGAAATACGACTAATTTTGTCACGAATTTCATTCGTCGCTTCTTCAATATTTTGGTTAAGATTAAATTCGATTGAAACCCTTGAGCGACCGTCAGTTGAAGAAGAAGACATTGACGAAATGCCTGAAATACCTGCCACAGCACTTTCAATTATTTTAGTAATTCGACTTTCCACCACGCTAGCAGAAGCGCCTACATAAGCCGTACTAATAGAAATAGCCGAACGGTCAATATTAGGATATTCCTGCACAGACATGCGTTCAAAAGACATTAAACCGAAAATTAGCAACAATAAAGACATAATCGAAGCAAGAACAGGGCGTTTAACCGCCGTATCAGACAACCACATTAATTATTACCCTGCATTTTTTGTATGCTAACTATTTTTCGGGCAGAAACTTTTAATAAACCTTGGCTGATAATAATATCGTCAATTTCTAAGCCTGATAAAATTTGAATAAATTTATTGCCTCTTTCACCCGTGGTTATTGCTATTTTTTGTAAATTAAATAACTGCTTTTCAGCGGTTGATTTTTCAATATTTTTAACTAATTTATAAACAAACTTTTTCTCACCCAACATTAATAAAGCAGTATTCGGAATCACAACTTGTTGTTGTAAAGGCAAAGTAAGTTCCGCATTTACCAACATATTATTTTTAAGTAATTGTTGCCTATTTTCAATAACCGCTCTTGCTTGTAACATATGTAAGTTTTGGTGTATGCTAGGAGAAATAGCCGTTATTTTGCCATTAAATACTTGCTTAGGAAAACTGTTAGCTTGAATAATAAGCGGTTGATTTATTTGAATAGCGTTTAAATATCGGCTAGGGATTAGTAAATCTAATTTCATCTGCTGATTATTGTAAAGACTAATAATACTAGTACCCGATTTAACCAAACTGCCCACGGTTAAATCACTAAAACCCAGTTGCCCACTAAAAGGTGCATAGATAGAATGTTGTTTTATTTTCGTTAAAATGATTTTTTGTTTTGCGGAATTAGCTTGCCATTTACGATAAGCCTCGTCAATAACAGACTGCGTAATTGAACCACGACCCTCTAATTTTTTAACCCGTCTATATTGTGATTTAGCCTCTGCCGTATTAATTTTCGCTTCTGCCAACATCGCCCGTTCTTCAGCCGAATTTAGCGTGATTAATAATTGACCTTTTTTAACAAAGTCAGCTTCCTTAAAGTGTAATTTAGTAATAACTTCGGTTATATTGGTGGTAATATCCACCGCTAAATTAGATTTTAAATTACCCAATAATTCAATGTTATCTGGAATAGCTTGTTGCGTGACTTGGTAAGCAATGACAGAAATAGGCTTATTGCGTGTTTGATATTTAGATGGTTTTTTATCATAAGCAGGGCGTTGTGATGATTTATATGGTTCTGCAAAGCTAAAATTTGTAAAAATAAAAAACATTAAAAATACTGATATTTGTTTAAAATTCATTCATTAAACGCCTTAAATAGCTATTGAAAATAAATAGGAAAAATTCTTGAATATCAATCTTACGCAATCCGTTAAAGAAATACAAGCAGGAAAGGTTATTGCCTACCCAACGGAAGCGGTGTATGGCTTAGGGTGTGACCCATTTAATCAACAAGCATTTGATGATTTATTAGCACTAAAAAACCGTCCTATTTCAAAAGGCGTTATTTTAGTTGCCGCCAATATTGAGCAAATAAAATCATTGGTTAAAATTGAAAATGAAGTTTGGACAGAACAAATATTAGCAAGTTGGCAAAATAAAGAACAAGCCATTACCTGGGTCATTCCAACCACCAATAAAGCACCTAATTGGCTAACAGGTGGCAGAAATACCCTTGCCGTTAGAATAACCCACCATATTCAAATTAAAAAACTATGCAATTTATTAAATAGCCCCATCGTATCAACCAGTGCCAATTTAAGCCAACAACTACCCATAAAAACCGCAGAAAAATGTTTACAAACTTTCCCTAATACACCTATTTTAGAAGGTAAAATATCGGGCTTAAAACAGGCATCGCAAATTTGGGATGCCGAAACAATAAAACAATTAAGATAAAATCATATGAATCAGACCATAAAAAATAAACCAGAACACAAGCCACGCCCAATGATAGACCTATTGGTCAGCATTATTTTACCCTCCGTTATTTTAATGAAACTAAGTGGCGAAAACGATTTAGGTGCCAGTGGGGCGTTAATTGTTGCCCTATCATTTCCATTAATATGGGGTGCATTTGAATTAATAAAATACAAAAAATTTAATTTTATTGCCCTGCTTGGCTTAATCAGCGTATTACTAACAGGTGGTATTGGGTTATTAGAATTAGATACAAAATGGATAGCCATCAAAGAAGCTGCCATTCCTGCTATTATTGGTATCGGCGTATTAATCTCAACCTACACCCCTTATCCACTGATTAAAACACTGCTATACAATCCAAAAATAATGGATGTCGATAAAATCAAACAAAAATTATCAGCAACAGAAAATGGAGAAGCGGTTTTTGAAAGCAGGCTAT
>CAZQYD010000107.1:0-5510 GCA_964597465.1 uncultured Piscirickettsiaceae bacterium
CCTATCCAACTTTCTGCGGAAAGATTGCAGTATAAACTTGCTCCGCAACTCCCCACGGAGTCACTGCCCTTTCTTAATCGTATGACCGACACCATTATTGCCCAAGTCTCTTCCATGCAGGAGCTAGTACAAGCATTTGCAGAGTACGCGGACACTCCTGATATCGAAATATTGCCGTTTCATTTGAACAACCTTATTGCGGATATTTGTAGCATGTACTCACATGATACCCAAACCTATAAAGTCATTACCAAGCTAGATAAAAACTGCGATATTATCTACGCAGATGCCTCCAAACTTAGACAACTGCTACACAACCTAATTAAAAATGCCATTGAAGCCTGCGAGGAGGAGGGAAGCACGCTTATAATACTCTCTACCGAATGCACGGATAATCAAGTGCTACTTTGTGTTGCAGACAATGGCCCAGGCATCCCTGAAGCAGCAAGAAATTGGATTTTTGAGCCCTATGCGACAGACAAACCTAAAGGAACTGGGCTTGGGCTGGCAATTGTGAAGAAAATTATTGATGAACACCGTGGGAAAATTAAAGTAGAATCTATAGACAAGAATGAAAGTGTCACAGGGCATGGCACAAAATTCCATATCAGCTTGCCCAAAAACAATAAGATAAAGGGTGTATAGTGAAACTAGGTAAAATCCTCATTGTTGATGATGAAAAAGACATTCGCAACCTAATGGAAGAAATTTTTACCGAAGAAGGCTATCAAATTTCAACCGCTGCCAATGGTCAACAGGCAATAAAAGCGTGGTATGAACAAACGCCAGATGTTATTTTTCTAGATGTTTGGATGCCTGATATAGACGGCATCACTCTGTTAAAATCGATGTTAGACAAGCAAGAACTTAGTCACTCCTGTGTGGTAATGATGTCAGGGCATGCTACTATCGAAACGGCTATTGAAGCAACCAAACTTGGTGCTTATGACTTCCTTGAAAAACCCCTCTCACTCGCCAAAATTTTAATCAGTGCCGAAAAAGCAATGGAACACGTGGCATTGCATCAAGAAAATAAACAGCTCAAACAAAAATTACCCGAACAATTCTTACCGATTGGTAAAAGTAAACTCATTGCACAGCTACGTGAGACCATCGAACGCCTAGCAAAATACAGCATGCCAATATTAATTACAGGCGAAAAAGGCACGGGTAAACTACGATTAGCGGAAGCCATTTACCGCTTAAACGAACAGCAAAACCAAAAAATTCTGCATTTAAATGCAGGAGAATTTTCGTCTCGCCAACAAACCTTGGTTGGCACCGAAGAAAAAGAAGGTGTTAAACGCCATGTTACTCGTGGGGACATTAGTTTATTGGATGGTGGCACGTTAATCATCAACAGCCTTGAAAAACTTGAAAAAAATGGTCAAGATTTTCTAGCACAATTAATTTTCGAAGAAAACTATACTCGATTAGGTGCAGACGCTCCAACGCCAATTAAAATAAGAGTGCTCGCGATTTCAAATTCATCCATTGCTGAACTCCAAGCACAAAACTTTAATAAAGACCTTATTAAACGCTTAGAAATTATGCAAATTCAAATGCCTTCATTACGTCAACATACCGAAGACCTTCCTGAATTAATTGATTACTTTATTGATTTTTTCTTGACCCATGAAGGGTTAAAATATCGAAAATTTACTACCGCGGCACAAAATATATTACGCCAATATAGCTGGCCGGGTAACTTTAAAGAATTAAAAAACTTTATCCAACGTCTGCTTATTTTAGGCGAAGGAGAGGTCTCTGATGACGAGGTAAAAACATTACTAGAAAGCAGTAGAAAAGATAATCAGCCGAGTAATATTCATGTCGATACCTCTATTAACCTTAAACGATCTAAAGAAAAATTCGAAGCGAGTTACTTACGACAATTACTCACTGAAACGGGTGGCAGCGTATCAGAAACGGCAAGACTGGCAGGATTAGAAAGAACCAATTTATATCGAAAATTAAAAAGCCTTGGGATTGATCCTAAGAACCCCAAGTAGCATTTATTGTAGAGACACAACATGAACATTTTAATATTAGGCGCTGGACAAGTCGGTGCCTCCTTAACCGAAGTGCTTGCTAAACAAAACAACAGCGTAACGGTTGTTGATTTAGACAATATCAGCCTGCAAAAATTGCAAGACCGTTTTGATATCCGAACGGTCCATGGGCTAGCAGCAGACCCTGATGTGTTATTGCAAGCAGGACTGGAAGATACCGATATTCTTATCGCAGCAACCCAAAGAGATGACACCAATATTTTGGCATGCCAGCTGGCACATATTCTGTATAAAACACCGACTAAAATTGCCCGAGTCCGTAACGAAACTTATCTGAATCACCCTGAATTATTTGATACTAAAAAGAATGATAGTGCGATTCCAATTGATGCTTTAATTAGTCCAGAAACCTTAGTGAAAGACTATATTATGCAATTAATAGAATACCCTGGTGCATTACAGGTTGTTGATTTTGCTGATGGAAAAGTACGGATTGTCGCTATTCGTTCTAAAGCAGGTAGTCTATTAGTTGGCAAAGAAATCCGTGAAATTAAACACCACCTTCCGAAAGGAATTGAAGCACGTATTGTGGCTATTTATCGACAGGATGAGGTTGTTATGCCAACAGGAAATACCGTTATCACCGAAGGTGATGAGGTATTCTTTATGGCAATTCCAGAAGATATTCCAACCATCGTGCAGGAGCTTCGTAATGATAAGTTAAAGCCATCACGTAACATTATGATTGCAGGGGGCGGAAATATAGGTTTTAACCTTGCCAAAGATTTAGAAAAACAACACCAAGTTAAAATAATTGATCGCGAGATTTCCCGTGCACGTTATATTGCCGAGTCGCTTGATGATGCTATTATTATTCATGGTGATGTTGCAGATAGGTCATTATTGATGGAAGAAAACATTGACGAAATTGATTTATTTATTGCCGTCACTAATTCTGATGAAGCTAACATTATTTCTGGAATGTTGGCAAAAAAATTGGGGGTTAAACGTGTCATTGCTCTCGTCAACAATCAGTCTTATATTGATTTAATTCACTTGAATCGTATTGATGTGGCAATTTCTGCACACCAAATTACCACCAGTAGATTACTACACTACATGCGTGAAGGAGATACGCTGAAGGTTTCCACCCTTCGCCGTGGTGCTGCTGAGGCGATGGAGTTAATCGTTCATGGTAGCGAATCTGATTCTGCCATTATCGGTAATAAAATAGGCGACATTTCCTGGCCTGCCGATATTACGATTGGCTGTATTGTCCGTGATGAAAAAGTAATGATTGCTCATCGAGATATTATTATTCGTGCAGAAGACCACATCGTCTTGTTCTTAACAGACCCATCTCATGCCGCTGAAGTCTCTGAATTTTTTAGTCAAAAATCAAAATCAAGCTGGTTTTAGACGTGATGAGATTCGCAAAAAATGCATAGTAAACTTATCTTCAAAATTCTCGGCTTATTGCTAATGGTATTTAGCTTAACGCTTATTCCACCGATTATTATTGCCCTAATTTATGACGATGGAGGGCTGATAGACTTTAGTTTTTCGCTATTATTTTTGCTTATTTTTGGCATAATGATGTGGTATCCCTCAAGAAAAGACAAACATGAACTTAAAATTCGTGATGGTTTTTTAATCGTGGTGATGTTTTGGACAGTGCTAGGATTTGTGGGTGCCATTCCACTCTACTTTGCCAGCAACACCTTCATGAGTGCTACTGATGCCATTTTTGAATCCTTTTCAGCCCTTACCACCACAGGAGCAACCGTTATTACAGGGCTTGACACCCTGCCGCACGCTATGCTTTGGTATCGCCAGCAATTACAGTGGTTAGGCGGCATGGGGATTATTGTACTAGCGGTGGCTATTTTACCGATGCTCGGCATTGGTGGCATGCAACTGTACCGTGCAGAAAGCCCAGGGCCCGTTAAAGATTCAAAACTAGCCCCACGGATTTCGGAAACCGCCAAAGCACTTTGGTACATCTATCTAGGCTTGACCATCTCCTGTGCCGTTAGTTATAAACTGGCAGGAATGAACTGGTTTGATGCCATTTCACACAGCTTTTCAACCGTCGCAATTGGTGGTTTTTCAACCTATGACAATAGTATTGGACACTTTCAAAGTTTAAATATAGAAATCGTCTCAATGGTCTTTATGGTGCTTGCAGGAATTAATTTTGCTCTGCATTTTACCGCCTTCCGTAGCCATTCAACCTCGCCGTATAGTTTTGACCCAGAAGCGAAAGTTTATGCTGGGATATTATTGTTTGCGATTATTGTCAGCACCGTTTACCTCAGCCTAAACAGTGTTTATCCAACCTGGCAAGAAAGCTTACGCTATGGTGCCTTTCAAGCCATTTCATTAGCCACTACAACGGGATTTTCAAGTACCACCTACGCGGTATGGCCAGCCTTTTTACCTGTCTTTTTATTGCTCTTTAGTTTCATTGGTGGTAGTGCAGGGTCAACGGCAGGAGGGATGAAAGTTATCCGTATCATTCTCCTAGCCAAACAAGGTGGAAGAGAAATTAAACGTCTACTACACCCTAACGCCCTAATCCCCATCAAATTAAACGGCAAGGTACTTCCTGATCGTGTTATCAGTGCCGTTTGGGGGTTTTTCTCACTCTATATTGTGTCATTTATCAGCATTATGTTAATTTTAATGATGCTTGGTTTAGATCAAGTCACCGCCTTTTCATCCGTTGCCGCCACCATCAACAATCTTGGACCGGGGCTTGGCGAGGTCGCAACCAACTACCAAAATGTTTCTGACCCTGTCAAATGGGTATTAACCTTTACCATGTTGCTAGGGCGTTTAGAAATATTTACCCTACTCGTCCTGTTTACCGCTGCCTTCTGGAGAAAATAAATGGCGGAAAAAACCCTCGCAGAAAAGTGGGACACGAAATACACTCAACAACAAAATACTGGGGAAAATACAGGGCACATTCCGCCCTGCTGGTTATTAAAACATCACAGCCAACACCTTCCGCTAAAAGGTAAAGCTCTTGATTTAGCCTGTGGACTAGGTGGCAATGCTCGGTTTTTAGCATTGTGTGGTTTAACCGTCGATGCTTGGGATATTTCCGACGTTGCCCTGACGCACCTCAACAATTTTGCTTCAGTCAACCGCCTAGCGATTACCCCAACGATTTGTGATATTGAACAGATGTTGTTTCCCTATCAACAGTATGACGTTATTGTTATCAGCCACTATTTAAATCGTGTTTTATTTAAACAGGTTCAACAAGCTCTAAAACCAACGGGCAAACTGTATATACAAACTTTTTTAGCACCTGTTCAAGATAACGCCCCTAAAAACCCTGATTTTTACCTATCCTCAAGTGAACTTAATCAGCACCTTGACCAACTCCGTACCGAAATCTACGGCGAAGGCTACTTAAATAATGAGAATAACGTTTCAAACCGATATGCTTGGTATATCGGTAGTAAACCGACCGCTAATAAATGACTA
>CAZQYD010000108.1:0-5496 GCA_964597465.1 uncultured Piscirickettsiaceae bacterium
GAGCGGAAGCTATGGGATTAATTAACGCAACAGGAGGTCTTTCACCTGAAGCCATTGCTTCACCTGTATAACCTTTATAATCTGCACAAGTAACCCCTGCATTCGCGACAGGAATCTGCCAAGGACCAACCATTTGGTCACGAGTTACCATTCCTGTAATCGAGCGATCACCAATGGTAATTAAAAAGCTTTTACTCGCAATCGTTGGCAAGCGTAACAATCTTTCCGTTACTTCATCCATATCAAGCACAGCCGCTTCAAAAGCTGGTTGCGGTGTTTCTCTTGATGTAACGGTGCGGTGCATTTTAGGTGGTTTACCAAGTAGCACATTCAACGGCATATCGACAGGATTGTTTTCAAACACCCTATCGTTTACAACTAATTCTTGCTCTTTGGTTGCTTCGCCAACAATCGCATATAAACATCTTTCACGTTTACACAAGGTTTCAAAATCAGCCAACTTTTCAGGGTAAATAGCAATCACGTAACGCTCTTGTGATTCGTTACTCCAAATTTCCATTGGCGACATACCAGGCTCATCATTCGGCACGTCTCTTAGCTGAAATTTACCTCCACGACCAGAATCATTTACTAACTCTGGAAAGGCATTTGACAAGCCTCCAGCTCCTACATCATGAATAGAGGCAATCGGTGAATTTTCGCCCATATAGGTACAACGATCAATCACTTCTTGTGCTCGACGTTCCATTTCTGGATTACCACGTTGCACAGATGCAAAATCTAGTTTTTCACAACCCGTGCCACTATCCACAGAAGAGGCGGCACTGCCGCCCAAACCGATTAACATGGCTGGACCACCTAATACAACTAGCTTTGCACCGACAGGAATATCATTTTTTAAAACAAATTGATCACGAATACTCCCTAAACCACCTGCCAGCATAATTGGTTTATGGTAACCACGCACTTCATCACCATCATGAGTTAGTAACGTATTTTCATAAGTTCTAAAATAACCATTAATCGCAGGGCGACCAAATTCATTATTAAAACTTGCCGCTCCTAAAGGCCCTTCAATCATGATATCAAATGCAGAAGCCATGCGGTTTGGTTTGCCATATTTTCTTTCCCAAGGTTGCTCAAATCCTGGAATATTTAGGTTGGAAACCGTGAAGCCCGTTAAGCCAGATTTAGGTTTTGAACCACGACCAGTCGCACCCTCATCACGAATTTCTCCACCTGCCCCAGTCGCAGCACCAGGGAAAGGTGAAATGGCAGTCGGATGATTATGGGTTTCTACTTTAATTTGGAAATGAACAGGTTCTTCACTGGTTTCATAGGTGTGCGTATTAGAATTTGGAAAAAATCTTGTCGCTTGAAAACCTTCGACTACTGCCGCATTATCGCTGTATGCAGACAATACGCCTTTTGGTGATTTTTGATAGGTATTACGAATCATACCAAACAATGAATTGGCTTTTTTCTTGCCATCAATTGTCCAGTCAGCATTAAATATTTTATGGCGGCAATGTTCAGAGTTCGCTTGTGCAAACATCATTAACTCTGCATCAACTGGATTACGATTTAGGCTGACAAATGCATCAACCAAGTAATCAATTTCATCATCAGACAAAGCTAATCCCATCTCCATATTCGCCTTAACTAAAGCAGATTTTCCATTATTAAGAATATCAACGGTTGTATAAGGTTTCGGTTGTTGGTGCGAAAACAAACCTTTTAAAGGCTCTAAATCAGAAAACACCTGCTCCATCATTCGATCATGCAACAAGGTTTGCATTAAAACTTTATCCGTTGCTGAGACACCTTCAAGCGTATAGACAATACCATGTTCAATTCGTAACAAACTTTGAATTCCGCAAGTTTTAACAATATCCGTCGCTTTAGATGCCCAAGGAGAAATCGTCCCTAATCTCGGTACCACCACGCATGAATTTTCAACAAGCTTTCCTGTTAACGTTTGCTTTGAACCATTTAATAAAAAAGTTAGATTTTCTAAATCGATACTAGTTAAACGCTTGCCTTCTTCAATGTCTGCGACGTAAACAGATTGACTATTGATTGAACTAATCGAACCGACCGTTTTAAGTTTAGTAAGTAGTTTATTTAGACCATAATCAGAATGAGCGGAGTTTCCCCAAATAACTTGCATAAAGAACCTTTAAAGATAGAATTGGCAAGCTAAAAAGATTGCCTAAAATAGAGTAACCGTTGAAACATGGTTTAGGTATTACAACAAACCAAGCTTTTTAAATAAATATTTTCGTTCAGCTTCTGTAAGCGGTAAATCAGAATCTCCTGAGCTAACAGACAAGGTGCTGTAAGCGATACCTTCGATAATCGTCAACTCAAAAGAAAAGTTTACCGATTTTTGACGAATTTTTTTCGAATCATCTGAAAGCCTTACATCGGTTGTAAAGTGGCTTTTCTTAATGTTTTCGGTTATCCAACCAGCACGATAAACCATTGCCATAAAATAGTCCCAAGACTTTTCTTTACTCGCTTTAAATTTTACGCCCGAAAATTCCTTTTCGTCCTCTACGACTTCAATAAATGTTGAACTTGGCTTAATTTGTTGTAATGCAATTTCTTCAGTTGAGCCAAAAAATATCGCCGCTTGAAAGAGTGCTTCTGCTTCAAACATTGGATTAAATGGTCTAATTATCCAGTCGCCACCAATCGAATAATCATCACTGCTAGATGATGTTGAAATCATATAATGATAAAAGTATACCCTTGTAATACCTAAATCGTCATCCGTTTCAATACGTGCAACTAAACGATCATTAGCACCTTCTGCTAATTCCGGACGCCAACTATTTAACAATCTTGTCAATGGCCCTTGCGTACTCATCGGCACTAACTCTGTGCGTGCTAAAAAATTAGTTTTAATGTAGCCAGTATCGAGACGTTTTTCTTTAATTGAAAATCCAAGTGATACAAAAAATGATTGCACGCCTAACCAAGCATCTTTATTGCTGATGTTTTTTAGTTCTAACCATTTTTCTGTCAAATTTTGTTTTATTTGTGCATTTTTAGAGTGAAAATTTGGAACTATTTTTTTAGTCATCGGCAACTGACTAATAGAAAGTAATTTATCATCATTTGCTTTAACGACACTTAAAAATAAATCTGGCGGAACATCTAGTGCCGTGGATAATTTATTCTCGTTTTTACGATAGTCAGTACCAGCATCATAATCAACAACATCTTGAGCGTTTTTATTTGCATTGCTCGCACAACCAGAAAGCGTTACAACAAGCAACGACAATAGCAATCCGTTTGTTTTATTAAGCATTAATTGCTCCTACGGAACTAAGTGAATTTTTCAACTGCTGATGAAACTCTGGAGCCAAAGGAGTAAGCGGCAATCTAATATCCAAACCAATTAAGCCCATTTCAGCTAAGCACCATTTTACGGGAATAGGGTTGCTTTCTATAAATAAATCTTGATGTAAAACAGCAATGCTCTCGTCGATTTTTTTCGCACCATCAACATCTCCTTTCAAGGCTAAAGCACATGCTTCCGCCATTTCTTTAGGCATAATGTTCGCGGTAACCGAAATAGCACCATGTCCACCAGCAAGAATAAAATCGATACCAGATGCATCATCCCCCGTATAAAGGTCAAAATCGTCTGTTACCAATGCTTTAATCTCAGCAACACGACTTACCTCTCCCGTTGCTTCTTTAACGCCAATGATGTTTGTTATTTTTGATAATCTACCCACGGTTTCTGGCAACATGTCACTTGCCGTTCGTCCTGGAACATTGTATAAAATCTGAGGAATATCGACCGCTTCGGCAATTTTTTTATGGTGCAAGAATAAACCCTGTTGCGTTGGTTTATTATAGTAAGGAGAAACTAACAAGCAGGCATCAACTCCTGCGTCCTTAGCACATTGCGTTAATTCAATTGCTTCAGAGGTAGAATTTGCACCCGTCCCTGCGATAATGGCAATTCTTCCCGCAGCCTTCTCAACCACAAAACGAACTACTTGACAGTGTTCTCGAAAATTAAGTGTTGCAGACTCACCTGTTGTACCCATTGCAACGATTGCAGAGGTCTTGGCTACAATATGGATTTCGATTAGTTTTTCAAGAGCAGAAAAATCAACTGATTCATCCTCTAGCATTGGGGTAACCAACGCAACCATACTTCCTCTAAACACGCGTTTTCCTCACTATAAATTGGAACATCTTCAAGACGATAATTTTACTTGCTAAGCCACTATTTTTCAATACATTTATTTATACCCGCATTCCTACTTAGAAAACAGGCAATAAAAAAGCGAGGCAAGCTCGCTTTTTATTATTATTTACAGGACAAGGGGTTAGGGTTTAAGTATATTTCCTTACATCCTCTTCCGTAGGTAATTGAAAACCATCTTCTATTGCTCTTGCACGACAGTAATCTACGGCAAAGTCCAATAGTTCTCCAACAGCTTTATGTCTAAATTTGTGTTTTTGTCTAACATGTGAGAATGGGCGAGTTAAAGGAGGGTCTAAAGGAATGGCTTTTAAGGTATTTAATTTCAGTTCTTTATTCAAAGTAGTACGCGAAACTATCGCAATACCGACATTTGATTCAACTGCCATTTTAACCGCTTCTGGACTGCCTAATTCCATTTCAACTTTTAAATCAGAGTAACTTAACCCCTGTTCTTTAATATATGAATCAATCACTGAGCGCGAGCCAGACCCTTCTTCACGTGAAATATAGCGGTATTTCTTTAATTCTTCTACCGAAATTTTTGATTTACTTGCTAGCGGGTGATCTATTGAAACAATTAACACCATTTCATCTATACGACACACTTCAACTTCTAGGTTTTTATTATAAACGGGCGCTTCAACCACTCCAAGGTCAATCATGTTATTTTCAATCATCGCTACAATTGTTTCAGTATTACCAACTTGCAGACGTATATTAATGTCTGGGAATTGTCTTTTAAAAGCACCTAACAATCTCGGCAACATATATTCAGCAATCGTAGTGCTTGCTCCAATTAACAAACTACCCGCCACTTCACCAGTGAGTTGTTTGACTTCGTCGTTCATTTTTTCGTAATGTTCAAGAATAATTTCGGAATAATCGTAAACAATTTTCCCTGCATCAGTGAGTGAAATTTTATTATGAGTTCGATCAAAAAGTCGAGTGTTGAAAAATTCTTCAAGTTGTTTAACTTGGAAGGTGACGGCTGGTTGCGTCATATGGAGTGTTTCAGCCGCTTTAGTGAAACTTAACACCTTCGCAACCATAAAAAATACTTGAAGCCTTCTATCTGCCATTCTACCCACCTTTTTTAAAAACTGAAGAAGTTAATTTTCGCAAGAAGCAAAAGTTTTATTTATCAGTCATTAATTATTTTTATTCACAGTATGACTATATGATTTTACAGTTAAAAAGTCAAAATATTTTTAAGAAAATGCTTATATAAGAGACCTTTGCATAAATGGATGCACAAATTAAAATGGCTAAATTTCACCTTCTTTCACCTAAAAAAACCCGCAATA
>CAZQYD010000109.1:0-5451 GCA_964597465.1 uncultured Piscirickettsiaceae bacterium
TTATTTACCAATACAAAAAGAAGTAAATATTTTGCCTAATAAATCATCGCTTGTAAATCTGCCTGTAATTTCACTAAGAGAATTTTGTGCTTGTCTTAAATCTTCAGCGAGTAGCTCGCCTGCGGCATAGCCTTCCAATTGTTGTTGTCCTGTTTGTACAAATTCTAGTGCAACGGATAGGGCGTTAAGATGGCGTTTTCTTGCCATGAATACGCCTTCTGCGGTTTGTGAAAAGCCCATGCTGGTTTTTAGATGTTCTTTTAGAATATCCAAACCTAGTTGCTGTTTGGCAGATAGCCAAATCGCGGTTTCTTGATGTCCGCATAGGTTTTCGGTTAGGGTTTCAATTTTTGGATTTTGCTTTACTAAATCAATTTTGTTATAAATTAGCGTAACGGGAATATGGCTTGGTAATCTTGCTAAAATTGCTTTATCTTCTGGGTCAATCTCATGTTCGCCTGCTTGAATAATCACTAAAATTCGGTCGGCATCTTTAATTGCCTCCCATGCTTTTTGAATGCCTATCTTCTCTACTTCATCGGTAGCTTCACGCAGTCCTGCTGTATCGAGAATATGCAATGGCATGCCATCAATTTGTATTTGCACTTTAACAATGTCACGGGTAGTTCCTGCGATATTGGTGACAATGGCAGAGTCTTTACCCGAAAGTGCGTTGAGTAGGCTAGATTTTCCTGCATTGGGTCTGCCTAAGATAACAACTGACATGCCTTCTGATAGTAAAGCACCTTGCTGTGCAGATTTAAACACGCGGTGTAATTGGTCTAGTATGGCTTGAAGTTGCCCTGCGACTTTTCCGTCGGATAAAAAATCAATTTCTTCTTCAGGAAAGTCAATTGCCGCTTCTACAAAGATGCGTAAGCGAATTAACTGCTCAACTAAATCATTTATTTGAGCGGAAAACTCACCTTGCAATGATTTTAAGGCGGATTTGGCAGCTTGCTCTGATGAGGCATCAATTAAATCTGCAATTGCTTCGGCTTGGGCTAAGTCGAGTTTGTCGTTTAAAAAGGCTTGTTTGGAAAATTCGCCAGGTTCAGCAAGCGTTGCACCTAGTTCGACCACTCTATCTAAAATCCATTGTAATACCACTGGACCGCCATGCCCTTGTAGTTCAAGAACGTCTTCGCCGGTAAATGAATGTGGGTTGGGAAAGAAAAGGGCGATACCTTGGTCAAGAGTTGCATTATCAGCAGCTAAAAAATCGCCGTAGTGTGCATAGCGAGGTTGTGGGGTTTTACCGAGAATTGCTTTGGCAATGGGTAAAGCTAATGAGCCAGAAACTCGTATAATGCCGATTCCTCCACGCCCTAATGGGGTGGCAATTGCGGCAATGGTTTCTTGGCTAGACATACATTTTTATTTTCAAACTAGCGATTAAGCTAATTTGTACTCAGCAGTTTCAACATCGGTGATGAATTCTTTTTCTTTATAAAAGGCGATGGTTTTATCCATTTTCTTTTTTGATTTAAAAGTCATTTCTTCGGTTTCACCATTGATTTTGAAGCTTAGTACAAATAGCGAACTGGCGCGTTGCTGTTGCTTGTCTTCTGCCACGATAGATTTAGTTGTTCCGTCAGATTCTAACGGAATATACCCCTCTTTGCCTTTATAGCAAACAGCCTGCATACCGTCCATGACGATGTAGTCAACTTTGCTATACATTTTATGGTCTGTGCCGAGTTTTTCGTAAGATAGGTGCATGTTATTTTTCCTCACCCGATTCAATTTTTTTAGTGATATACCATTGTTGAGCAACGGATAAAATATTGTTTACAACCCAATATAGTACAAGCCCTGCAGGGAAGAACATGAAGAAGACGGTAAAAATGATAGGCAAGAATTTCATTACCTTTTGTTGCATTTCGTCCATCATGGCAGAAGGGTTTAGCTTTTGCTGAATCCACATGGAGATACCCATAATGACAGGCAAGATGTAGTAGGGATCCGTTGCAGATAAATCTTGTATCCATAGCATCCAAGGTGCTTGACGCATTTCGGCAGAGTAAAGTAGTACCCAGTACAGCGCGATAAATACTGGCATTTGTACTAAAATCGGCAGACATCCTCCTAGCGGATTAATCTTTTCCTCTTTGTACATTTTCATCATTTTTTGCTGATAAACGGCTTTATCGTCACCATAGTTTTCTTTTAACTGCTTTAATTTAGGTGAAAATTTCTTTAAACGAGCCATTGAGCGATAAGATGTTTCTGACAGTTTATAGAAGGCAAGTTTGATTAAAATGGTTAATACAATAATTGACCAACCCCAGTTGCCGACTAAGGAGTAAATAATGCTTAGCAACCAAAATAGAGGTTCTGCGATAAGCGTTAGCACACCATAGTCAACGGTCAGTTCTAGTCCTGGTGCAATTTTTTCTAGTTTATCTTGAATAATTGGCCCGATGTACAAGGAGGTCGAAAGCGTTTCGGTTGTTCCTGCTTTCACAGTAACAATTGGCTCAACAATTCCTGCAACATATTCGTCAGCATTGCCAGCAGGCTTTGCGTAGAGTGTGTTTACGGTTGTCTGATTCGGTACTACGGCGGCTAAGAAGTAGTGCTGAATCATCGCCGCCCAGCCACCAGTCGTTTGTTGTGAATTAACAGGCGAGGTGTCTAAATCATCAAATGAGTGCTTAATGTATTTACTTTCTGCATGACCGTCGTATAAAACAGCCCCCGTGTAGGTGTACATCATCGCATTATGTTCTGGGTCATAGGTATTGCGTTTTAGCTGAGAATATAAACTTCCAGCCCAGTCTGTATTGGTAGTGTTTTCAACTTTATAGTCAACAGCAATTTGGTAATCGCCTTTTTGAAACGTGTAGGTCTTGGTAACTCTAATGCCATCTTTTTCCCATGTTAGCGGAACAGAAAGCGTATCGTCTTCTAAAGCATAGTTTGTTTGTGCACTTTGATAGACTGAATTATGGGTTGGAGCAGTCAGTGTTGAGTTGGGTTGCATCGCAATCCCGTTTTGAGCGATGTACATTCTTTGCCCAGTATCTCCCATCAATTGAAAAGGTAGAGAGTGGTCTTCATTTGCGGCATATTTTAGCAGGCGTACATCACGAATATCGCCACCTTGTGTATCCAGTACGATGTCGAATACATCGGTCACGACACTGATGCGTTGAGCCTGTACTGCGGATACTTTGGCGGTAGGGATTTCAGAGCCTTCCGCGGCGGCGGGAATACTGCCGTCATTATTCGGTGAAACAGCTTGATTTGCCATTGGAACAGAGCTGTCAATAGGCTTCGCCACTTGTGCCGCCGTTTCTTGTGCGGCAGGTAGGGATTTGACTTGTTGGAATTGATTCCACTCCATCCAAATCCATAAAAGTGTAAAGGCCATTGCTAGCCACCAAAATGATTTTGAGTTCATTGTTATTTCCTACTAAACTGTTCTAATTATTGTGTGTTTTTAAAATCGCTGTTTTTAATTTTGCGAATAAGGTGTTGAAAACTATTGGTTAAGGTCGCGTTATCTATTTTTTGCATATCACGTCGTCCCAAAACCACGATATCATAACCGCTTAGCTCTTGTTTATGTTGGCGAAATGCTTCTCTAGCCAATCTTTTTACTCGATTTCGCCATACAGCACGGATTAAATTTTTCTTAGCAATCGTCAAGCCTAGTCTTGGGTAGTCTTTTTGGTTTGGACGAACAATCAGTGTCCAATGTCGATTGGAAAATTTTTTGGCTTTTGTAAAAACGAATTTAAACTCAGCGGGTGTTAGCAGGTGAAATTCTTTAGAGAAAGTATTGCGAGAAAGGTCTATCAGCTTGTTATCTTGAAGTTCAAGATGGTCTTGATGCGTTAGAGCCGAAGAGTCTGTTGCACCAAAATCATGCTCCGTAGTCATTAATTTAGAACTAATAATTACGGAGTTAAGCGTGTACGCCCTTTAGCACGGCGAGCCGCGATAATTTTACGTCCACTTTTAGTTGCCATGCGAGCACGGAAACCGTGAGTACGGGCACGTTTAATAACACTTGGTTGAAAAGTACGTTTCATGTCGTTTAATCCACTTAATAATAAAAGAACGGGATATTATAAAGGATAAAAAACTTAATTACAAATGTTGTTGAGGGTTATTTGAATGTGCCTAGTATTTTCGCCAACATTAACCCGTCTCGTTTTGATAGCGAGTGTCCTGAGCGTATCGTAACAACTGCAGAACGTTTGTAGAGTGCGGGTATGTAATTCATATTTTGCGAAACGGCAGGAACGAGAATATCAGCCGCCATTCTTTTGAAAGAGGGTGTATGAATAATGCTGATGTAGCGTAGTTTTGGGTGCGGTTGGTCGTTCATCCAATTAATCATACTGTGTTTTACTGAAGGTGAGAGTTGCCATAATAATTGTTCCGATTTTGACCATTTATTCTCTCCCATCAAACTAATGAAGTCGCCCATTGGACTTTGTAGAGCCAGCCAAGTAGCCTCAGCCCAAGGCGAACCATGGTGTGGACTGGCAATGGTAATTAACCCTACGACAGGTACAGGATTTTTAGATAACAGGTACAGCCGTGCAACCACGCCACCGACGGAATGCCCGACGAGAATTAAGGGTTCATCACGTTGCTTATGGATAAAGCTAAGTACATCTTTTAGAGCACTTGCTTGTGTTTCTAATGGTTCAAACCAAGGCAGGTTGATGGTATAAAAAACATTCTTATCGTTATTCTGCGGTACTTTTATATTGAAGTTGGCGGTTTGGTCTGTTTTTCGTTTTTTTTTGGGAAAAAGATTTTGGGTTGCATCTCGAAACCCCGACGCAAACAAAGCATCAATCACACGGTTTTCATACCACGTTTGCTTATCAGAATTTAAGCCATGAATAAGCACAACGGTCTTTGCAGAAGACAGCCCACTAAATAGCGTAAGCAGTAAAAAAAGTATGACAGGTTTGCAGTGTTGATTCATGAACGATTCCGTTAATTTTCATAAGTTTACCCTTTTTTTAGTTGTTTTTGAGTTAAAAAGTGCCCAGGGGGGGTATAAAAAAGTACTTTGATTCAAAAAACGGAGCATTTAACTTAATATTTTATCCAGCACTAGGACAAACAGAACCACCAAAGTAAATTTTTGTTATAGTTCCCTCCCTGCTAATTAGAGGTTATTATGAGCCAATATTTTGTTTAAATTAAATGACGGAAAGTTAGAAGACTGGAAAGTATTGTCAACACAAATAAATGAAGATATTGCAAAAGCAAAAGGCTTTATTAGCCGAGCTAATGGCAGGAGAAAATGCACCAACCATGATGGCACATTTTGCCAGTATCGTAAATATGGAAACCATGTCAAATACGGGTATCCAGTTGTTTTAACGCATTAAAAAAGCACGAAAATAGCCATATTATTTAAGTGCTTTAATTGCCTTAACAAGTTCAGCAAAATGTTCAGGCAGGTTATTGTTACTAGCA
>CAZQYD010000110.1:0-498 GCA_964597465.1 uncultured Piscirickettsiaceae bacterium
ACACATCTCGTTCAACAGTATTTACCGTTAAGCTGATGCCGTTAATGCAAATAGAGCCTTTTTGGGCGATATACTTTGCTAAATCCGCAGGTGCTTTCACTTTATAACGCCATGATCTTGCTTCTTGGGTAATCGAAACCACTTCCCCAACGCCATCAATATGCCCAGAAACAAGGTGTCCTCCTAGCCTATCTTGTAAGCGTAACGCTTTTTCAAGATTCACCTTCGTGCCAACTTGCACACTACCAAGTGTTGTCACCTTTAAACTTTCCGCTGATACATCCGCAACATAGGCATGTTTATGCAACTCAATAGCGGTTAAACATACTCCGTTACAGGCAATACTGTCGCCTAGTTTTACGTCGTCCATATCCAATAAATTGGTATCAATCGTAAACCTTGCATCGCCATCAACTAACTCAATATTGCTAATTGAACCGACCGTTTCAATAATTCCTGTAAACATGTTAGTGATTCGCCTTTAAAGTTAAATAAACA
>CAZQYD010000110.1:508-1691 GCA_964597465.1 uncultured Piscirickettsiaceae bacterium
CGTGCATGCTGTCGATTCCTTCTAGTACAAACATCGGTTTTGCCATATTTCCCATTAGTGACGGTGCGATAAAAGCATGTATTTCTTGCACAAAACCTGATTGGATAAATGCACCAGCCAGCATTGCTCCCGACTCGACCATTACCTCACGAACTTCTTCAATTTCCGCTAGATAGGATAATACCGATGCAATCTCAAGCTTATCATCATTTGTTGCAACGGCTACCACTTCCACATTCTTTTTATGCAGTTGGTTAATAATCGTTTGATTCGCATCACAAGTTTCTTTCGAAGACATGATGATTGTTTTACTCGTAGATGTAAACATTTTAGCATCCATCGGAATACTCAAGTTTGCATCTAACACCACCCGAATAGGGTTACAATTTTCTGTCGTTAAATTTAATGAAGCTAATTCTTCAGCGGATAGCCGTACATTTAAACTTGGATTATCGGCTAATACCGTACCAATTCCCGTAATAATTGCACCATGTTTAGCACGCATTTTATGAACTTCGACTCTAGCGTCATCACCCGTAATCCACTTACTTTCATTGTTTGCCATCGCCGTACGACCATCAAGACTACTGGCTATTTTTAGTCGTACAAACGGTAGTTTTGTCTTCATTGCGTGAATAAACCCTTGATTTAATTCGGCGGCTTGTTTTTCGTACAGACCGACGGAAACCTCAATGCCTGCCGCAATTAGTTTTTCAATTCCTTTTCCACGGACTAAAGGGTTGGGGTCTTGTATCGCAACCACCACCCTTTTTAGCTTTGAATCTATTAATCCATCAGCACAAGCTGGCGTTCTTCCGATGTGTGAACAAGGCTCTAATGTGACGTAAGCTGTTGCACCTTCTAATGAAACATGATTATTTTTTGCGGATTGTATTGCCATACGTTCCGCATGATTACTGCCAACAGGTTGCGTCCAGCCTTCTGCAACAACCTCATTATTTTGACACATCACACAACCAACCGCTGGATTTGGTTTGGTTGAAAACTGTGCTTTTTTAGCCAGTTTCAACGCCTTTGCCATCATTTGCTTATCAAATTCAGAAAACATAACGTAATTTTTAACTCGTCGTACGCATTAATTTATCAATTTCTTTTTGGAACTCATTTAGGTCTTTAAAAGAACGATAAACCGAAGCAAAACGAACATAAGCGACTTGATCAA
>CAZQYD010000110.1:1701-5422 GCA_964597465.1 uncultured Piscirickettsiaceae bacterium
AGCGACTTGGTCAATAGTACGTAACTCATCCATTAACATTTCACCTAAACGCGAAGATGGTACTTCTTTTAAACCATCAGACATTAGTTGTAAGTTAATTCGGTGAATAATTTCATCAATCACATCACTTTCAACAGGACGTTTTTCCAATGCTTTCACTAACCCTCTGCGTAATTTTTCTTCAATAAATTTTTCACGTACACCGTCCGATTTAATAATTCTTGGCAAAGAAAGTTCGGCTGTTTCATAGGTCGTAAAACGCTCAAGGCAATCCGAGCATTCACGACGACGACGAACTTGAGAGCCCTCCGTCGCTAGTCGTGAATCAGTTACCTTGGTGTTATCTTTATTGCAAAAAGGACAATTCATTTATTTATAAACTGGGCGACTTGCGCATAATGCAGTTACTTTGGTTCTTACACCAGCCACAATACCTTTATTCCAAGTTTGCTCTTCTTGGTTACATGAATCAATCACGTCACACATCCAAGAGGCTAAATCCGTAGACTCTTGTTCAGTAAACCCACGGGTGGTTGATGCTGCTGTTCCGACACGTATTCCACTGGTTACAAAGGGTGACATAGGGTCGTTTGGTACAGAGTTTTTATTAATCGTAATATGTGCCGCGTCTAATGCCGCATCAACCAACTTTCCCGTCAAGCCTTGCTTGATAAAGCTAACGAGGAACAAGTGATTTTCCGTACCGTTAGAAACCACATCAAAGCCACGATCCATAAATACCTTTGCCATCGCTTTTGCATTAATTTTAACATTTTGAATATAAGTTTTAAATTCAGGTTCCATTGCTTCTTTAAATGCCACTGCTTTAGCGGCGATAACGTGCATTAAAGGCCCGCCTTGAGCACCCGGAAAAATAGCCGAGTTTAATTTTTTCTCAATCTCAGGGTTTGCTTTCGCTAATATTAAACCTGAACGAGGACCACGTAATGTTTTATGCGTTGTGGTTGTTGTCACATCTGCAATTTGCACTGGGCTTGGGTATTCACCTGTAGCGACTAAACCAGCAATATGTGCCATATCAACCATAAAGTAAGCTCCTACTTCATCAGCAATATCACGAAATTTTTGCCAGTCAATAACTTGTGAATAAGCAGAAAAACCAGCAATAATCATTTTAGGTTTATGTTCTCGTGCAAGGCTAGCTACTTCTTCATAATCAATCTGACCTGTAACCGTGTCAATTCCATACTGTACCGCATTATAGATTTTTCCAGAAAAACTAACATGCGAACCATGGGTTAAGTGTCCACCATGTGCCAAGCTCATTCCTAAAACCGTATCACCAGGATTTAACAACGCCATATAAACTGGTGCATTAGCTTGAGAGCCTGAATGAGGTTGCACATTTGCATAGTCAGCCCCAAACAATTCTTTTGCACGGTCAATCGCTAACTGCTCGACCACATCAACGTACTCACAACCACCATAATATCTTTTACCAGGATAACCTTCTGCGTATTTATTAGTTAATGACGTACCCTGTGCTTCCATCACGCGTGGGCTGGTATAGTTTTCAGACGCAATCAACTCAACATGATCTTCCTGACGCTGTGTTTCATTCGCAATCGCTTCTGCTAAAACATCATCATAACCTGCAATCTTCATTGATTTATCAAACATACCTAAAACCCTAATAATTAATAATTTAACAATGTATTTTACCTAAAAAGTACCCAGGGGGGTACCCCCCTGGGTACTTTTTATCCAAAACATCCAATAAACTAACTGTTTTTGGTAAAGTACCCTTAATTAAATCATGACAGAACAGAGTTAAAGGAAATAAAACATGGCACAATTCGTATACACAATGAACGGCGTTGGCAAAGTCGTCCCCCCTTCTAAGTACCTTTTAAAAGATATTTATCTTTCTTTTTTCCCTGGTGCAAAAATTGGTGTACTTGGTTTAAATGGTTCGGGTAAATCAACGCTACTTAAAATTATGGCGGGACTTGATACCGACATCATCGGTGAAGCGAGACCACAACCCGGCATTAAAATTGGTTATCTTGCCCAAGAACCACAACTAGATGAAAGTTTAGATGTGCGTGGCAATATCGAGTTAGCTGTTGCAGAAGTGAAAAATGCTATGACTGAATTAGATGCCATTTATGCCGCCTATGCAGAACCCGATGCCGATTTTGATGAGCTGGCTAAAAAACAAGCTAAGGTTGAAGACTTAATCCAATCAATGGACGGGCATAATTTAGAAAGAAGTTTAGAAGTTGCCGCCGATGCCATGCGACTACCACCTTGGGATGCGGAAGTTAAGCATCTTTCAGGTGGAGAAAAACGCCGTGTTGCATTATGTAAATTACTATTAGAAAAGCCAGACATGTTATTACTCGATGAGCCAACTAACCATTTAGATGCTGAATCTATCGCATGGTTAGAACGGTTTTTACTTGATTTTAAAGGCACCGTTGTAGCAATTACCCACGATAGATATTTCCTAGATAATGCCGCGCAATGGATTTTAGAATTAGACCGTGGGCAAGGTATTCCCTATGAAGGAAACTACACCTCATGGCTAGAACAAAAAGAAGCTCGTTTAAAAACCGAGGCTAAACAAGAGTCTGCCCGTATTAAAACCATTCAAAGCGAATTAGAATGGGTGCGCAGTAACGCCAAAGGTCGTCATGCAAAATCAAAATCTCGTCTTGCACGATTTGAAGAACTGAGTAGTCAAGAAAGCCAAAAACGCAATGAAACCAAAGAAATTTTTATCCCCGTCGCACAACGACTAGGTGAAAAAGTCATTGAAATTAAAAACCTAAACAAAAGTTTTGACAATAAATTACTGATTGAAGACCTAACATTTAACCTACCGCAAGGCGGTATTGTCGGCATTATCGGCCCTAACGGTGCAGGTAAATCTACCCTATTCAAAATGCTAACAGGGCAAGAACAGCCCTCTGGCGGAACGATTGAGTTTGGAGAGACAGTACAGCTTTCTTATGTTGACCAAAGCCGTGATGCACTAGATGATAACAAATCCGTGTATGATGAAATTTCACAAGGAGACGAAGTTTTTCAAGTCGGCAATATAGAAATGAACTCGCGTGCTTACGCAGGACGATTCAATTTTAAAGGCAACGACCAACAGAAAAAAATTGGTGACTTATCAGGTGGAGAACGCAACCGTGTTCACCTTGCTAAAACACTAAAAAGCGGTGGTAACTTACTATTATTAGATGAACCAACCAACGATTTAGATGTTGAAACACTGCGAGCATTAGAAGAAGCTTTATTGGATTTTGCAGGCTGTGCCGTGGTTATCTCGCATGATAGATGGTTCCTAGACCGAATCGCCACCCACATGCTAGCCTTTGAAGGCGACTCACATGTAGAATGGTTTGAAGGAAACTTCTCCGACTACGAAGCCGACTTAAAATCTAGAAAAGGAGCAGATGCCGCACAACCGCATCGAATTAAATATAAACCTATTTCAAAATAACAATAAAAAAGCCCTCATTTTGAGGGCTTATTAAATCATACTCCTACATACCCAAACCCTAAATATCCAATCGGATTTTGTTAGCCGCAAATTGATGAATTAAAATTTGAATAATGTTTTGATACGGAATTAAATTTTCTAGGGCTATTTTTTTAATTCATAAATATCTTTTTCATTAACCCTTAAGGAAGCGCTTAATAACTAAGATTATTTTATACTGGTAAAAAGTGCCGATATTTTCACTGC
>CAZQYD010000111.1:0-5337 GCA_964597465.1 uncultured Piscirickettsiaceae bacterium
GGTATGTGGACATTAGGAGATGTATCTGGTTCTACGAATGTTGATGATGTTTCAGGTACTGATAATGATGGTGTTTATAATGGTGGTTATGTTTTAAATGAATCAGGTATTAATGGAAACAGCACTTCAACACACTTCTGGAACAGTGGACAAGGTTATGCAGAAATTTCTCATAATGATGCCTATGAAGTAGACAACGGTACCGTATCCTTCTGGTTTAAAGATACAGGTGCAATTGGGGATGCAGGTTTATTCTCTAAAGACTCATCAGGCTATGATGACGGCGGTCACTTAACGATTAAAACGCTCGCTAATGGTAGTATTGAGGTTAGATTGCAATCAGATTCTGGTAGCTATCATGTCACAACTGCGGCTAACTCCTTTAATTTAGATGAATGGCATCATGTTTCGTTTAGTTTTGGTACAGATGGTATGAAGCTTTATTTTGATGGCACCCTCGTTGCTACAAATAGTTACACAGGTGGTATTGCGGATAATGAAGAACCAATCGTACTTGGTATAAATCAAGGCTGGAGTGGAGATGGTGTAGCAGATAACTTGCAGCAAGCTTATTCAGGAAGTATGGATAACGTTTCATTATACGGTGAGCAATTAAGTGCCGCGCAAGTTAGCGATATGTTTACTACTCAAAATGATGAATTAGGTGGTGATGTAACGATTGTTTACCCTCTAACCATTGATGTGACTTTAACTGACTTGGATGGAAGCAGAAGCAATGATGCTTTAGATGTTACCTTATCTAATGTTGATGATGCAGCTGTACTAAGTGCAGGTGTTAAAAATGCAGATGGTACTTGGACGTTAACTCAAGCAGAGTTGACAGGATTAAGCATGACGTTACCTGAAACAGCTAATAATGATTTTGAAATTGTTGCTAGTGTCAGTGCGGTTGATAATAGTAATTCAGGCGATATTATTTCTGCGACAGATACCGATATCATTCATAACGCTACTGATACCCCTAGTGTTGATAATATGTTGTTTGGTGATGATAATGATCTGCTTACTGGTTCGTTTATGGCACTAGGAGAGACAGATCAATTTGAGGTGCTTGGCGACAATGTTACGCTTGTAAACTTTAATTCTTCTGAAGATATCTTAGGTATTAGTGAGCTAATTAATTCTGATGAGGCGATAGATGCAGCATCTCTTGCAGAATATTTAGACGTTACTTTTGTTGATGCTGATGGAGATGGTCAAGTAGATGATACGCAAATCATTGTCGATTCAAATGGTGAATCAGATTCAGGTGGTAATTTAACTACTATCTTTATTCAAGATGAGCAATTGACGATTAATGACCTTGATGATGATAATGTAGATTATGATTAAGAAGTTATCTTTAGTCTCTTTTTAAAAGAAGAGGCTAAGCACTTGATTTATTAAAACAACCTTGGTAGGGTATAGTTATTCTATAAGGTTCCTTCTTAAAGAAATCGTACTATGCATATTTGCATTGTAATTATTTTTTTAAGAAGGGACTTTAAGCTATAAATTACTTAGGATATATAATATGTTAAATAATGACTTTAATGCCTCTACTCTTCGTTTACAAGAAGATTTTAAAAATGTAGAGCTTGTCTCCGTTGGTGAATACGCTTCTATTTTTAAAGTTGACCAAGTTGTTCAAGGTATCTATACCCCTAAAATTGTTCGGGTGATTGAAAAAACTAAGAGTTATTTTTCACTAAAAAGAGAAAAGGATTTACTTCGCTACTTTAATCAATTTGAAGAAGATTTTCCAACTTTTCATGAAGTAAGAAAGGCGAGTAGCTTTTACTTACAAATCTTTGATTATTACACCCCTACCTCTTTAACTAAGCAGGTTAAGTCAAAAAGTTTATTAAGTTCATACGAAGTAATGAAGCTTTTGTCTGATATGCTATCCACCTTACAAAAAACAAATGATGTCGGCTTTGTTCATAGCGATATTCGTCCTGACAATATCATTTGTGATGATCGCTTTTATTTAACTGGTTGGAGTCAAACTATTCCAAGTTATCCTTCTTTTGAAACAGAGCTAATCATGGGTGATAAGTTGTATTGCCCACCTGAAAGAATGAATGGTGATCTTACCGTATCAGGTGATATATATAGTTTAGGCTGTGTTTTATACTTTGCTTTGACTGGTCAGCATATTTTTGGGCTGGATAATAGTCAAAATTCTTTTCAACAACTCTATGCACAGGCTCATTTTATTCCCATTAAACATAAAAAAATATCAGATATTTGGTTTAAGCTAATTTATTGGATGACTGAAAAAAATGAAACAGAGAGACCAAGTTTACAGGATCTTAATCGTTGGATGGTAGATAGAAAAACGCCTAAAACGTTAGATGTTTTGACCTTAAAAAATAGTTCTAAAAAACAAACAATACCCAAAAACTGTTTAGATGTTTTATCCTCTCAAAACTATTATTATGCAATGTTTAAAAAAGGATTGTTTTTAGAAGATAGGAATAACGGTGAAGAAGCATTAAGACTTATTGAAAAGGCCGCGTTTTCGGGCTATTCGCGAGCACAGGCTAAATTAGGCGAGTTTTATGAAAAAGGAGAGCTCTTAAAACAATCTTATTTAAAGGCGTTGAACTACTATCATCAAGCGTATGAAAAAGGCAACCCATACGCAACATTTCGTCTAGCCGAGATGTTTGAAAATGGGCGTGAAGTTAATGTTGATATTAAAAAAGCTTTTTCACTCTATAAATTTGCAGCTTTGAGAGGGGTTTCATCTTCACAAAATAGGCTAGGAGAACTCTATGAGCAAGGATTGGCGACGATACAAAATGATACTCAAGCTCATTTTTGGTTTAACATTGCCGCCTTAAATGGCGATAATGATGCTCAAAAAAATATTATCCGCTTAGATGCTTGCGGTTAGTTTTGCAATTATTTCCGCATTAATTTAGAAAGTTCATTTAGCCAATTATGCAAGGTTGGCATATCTGTTTTTATAAAGAATGCGACGCCATAAAAAGAAATGTTTTTTTGCGGATAATCAACACACAGGCAAACCACTTTTAATAGGTACAAAATCTCTTCTTGTGAATATTTTCCGTTAGGCAAAAAATAAGTTATCTTTGCAAGCGTTGCAGCTTGTAAAATTGGCTTCCAATAGGATTCAGCTACTTTATGTTCGGCAAGTAATTCCGTGTTCGGTTTAATCATTTGCAAGTCTTGTAGTAATTTACTTAATGGTGTGCGAGCAAATAAATCAAGCGCAATATCTCTTGCATTTGGTGGAAGATCCATCAGTAATTTATCTTCGTATTTGTTTTCAACTAAATTCATACGTTAAGTTACTTACCCTGTTGACATATTGGCACTATAAGAGAATAATTAAGATTAATCCATATCTTAGAGTAATCTAGGACAAATAAGTTGTTTAATTTCATGTCCAAATCATCATTAGAGCAATACCTAGACCAAATTCCAGACTTCCCAAAAGAGGGGGTTTTGTTTAGAGATATCTCACCCTTATTGAAAAACCATTTTAACGAAACCATTGATGCAATGTCTGATTTATTTACAGAAAAAGAGTGGCAGAGTGTTGATTATTTGGTTGGGATTGAGTCCAGAGGTTTTTTGTTTGCTTCTGCTCTAGCTTATAAGCACAATAAAGGTGTGGTGAAAGCTAGAAAGGCGGGTAAATTACCTAATGTGTACGCCTCTAAAAAATATGGACTGGAATATGGTTCTGATGAGTTAGAAATGCAAGTAGGTGCTGGCGAAAAAGTTATTATATTAGACGATCTTATTGCAACAGGTGGCTCTATGGAAGCCGCCGCTAGCCTATCGGAAGAAGTGGGTTATCAAGTGATTGGCTTGGCTTGTTTAATTGACTTAGCATCGTTGAATAGCTTTCAATTTAAAGGCAAGTCCGTTAAGTCAGTCATGCAGTTTAGATAGTTTTCTCTTTATATCCTTGACTTTGCACGCTTTATTGCTGCCAATACTTGGTTAGGTGCCGTGCCACCAAGGTGGTTACGAGCGTTGACTGATCCTTCTAAGGTTAAAACCTGATACACGTCTTCTGTAATATTGGCATTAAAGTTTTGCAGTGTTTCTAATGACATCTCCGATAAATCTAATTCGTTTTTTACGCCATAAGCTACCGCTAAACCAACGGCTTCATGGGCATCACGGAAAGCCAAGCCTTTATTAACTAAATAATCCGCTAAATCGGTGGCAGTTGAAAAACCACTTTTTGCCGCTAGATAAGTATTTTCACGTTTAACAATAATCGCTGGAATCATATCGGCAAATGCTCGTAAACTGCCTTTGACGGTATCGACGGTATCAAATAACGGCTCTTTGTCCTCTTGATTGTCTTTATTATAGGCTAAGGGTTGTGATTTCATTAGTGTTAATAAGCTCATTAAATGTCCATAAACACGTCCTGTTTTTCCGCGAACCAGTTCTGGCACATCAGGATTTTTCTTTTGCGGCATGATGGACGAACCAGTACAAAAACGGTCTGGTAAATCAATGAACTTAAATTGTGCCGAAGACCATAATACTAATTCTTCCGAAAAACGTGACAAGTGCATCATGAAAATAGATGCAAACGCATTAAATTCAATCGCAAAATCTCGATCTGAAACGCCATCAAGTGAGTTTTCACTGATACGCTCAAAGTTTAGTAGTGTAGCAGTCATTTGGCGGTCAATTGGGTAGGTTGTTCCTGCTAGTGCGGCAGAACCTAATGGCATAGTGTTGACTCTTTTACGGCAATCTATTAAACGCTCAACATCACGCACAATCATTTCATACCAAGCCATCATGTGATGCCCAAAAGTAACAGGTTGTGCGGTTTGTAAATGCGTAAAACCAGGCATGATAGTGTCGAATTCTTTTTCAGCAAGGCTTAAAATACCTGTTTGTAATTGCTTCATCGCTGGTAAAATAAAATTGTCGATTTCATCTCGTAAATACAGGCGGATGTCGGTTGCCACTTGGTCGTTTCGTGAACGCCCAGTGTGTAGTTTTTTACCTGTGACACCGATGATTTCGGTTAATCTTGCTTCGATATTCATGTGAATATCTTCTTGCTGTATTGACCAATTAAAGTTTCCAGAGGCCATTTCTTTTTCAACCTGCGAAAGTCCTGTTATGATGTTGTCTAATTCATCGGTTGATAAAATATTGGCTTTTACCAACATTTTTGCATGAGCAACAGAGCCTTGAATATCTTGTTTATACATCCGTTTATCAAACATGATTGAAGCGGTAAATTCTTCCACAAACGCATCGGTTGCTTCGCTAAAACGTCCACTTGAGAGTTTATTGGTATTAACATTCTTATCTGACATGATT
>CAZQYD010000112.1:0-5221 GCA_964597465.1 uncultured Piscirickettsiaceae bacterium
ACTTGACGCACATTTTTTCTCAGTAAAATTCTAATCGCGGTTATTAAGTGTTTCCATAAGCTAGGCTTTTAAAACTAATAAAAAAGCGTTAAATTTGCCTAAAAAGTGCCCAGGGGGGTAGGCAAAATAACTTTTTATCTTTAAATTTACCCATAAAAATAGCAGAAAACAGATGTGAGTTATACCGTTTTAGCCAGAAAATGGCGACCTAAAAACTTTTCCGAGCTGGTTGGTCAACAGCACGTGATGCAGGCATTGGCAAATGCGTTGGATCAGCAACGCTTGCACCACGCTTACTTATTTACAGGTACGCGCGGAGTGGGTAAAACCACGATTGCCCGTATTTTTGCAAAGGCTTTAAATTGTGAAAAGGGCATTAGCTCTACGCCATGTGGCGAATGTTCCGTTTGTACGTCAATTAATGAAGGTCGTTTTGTTGATTTGATTGAGGTGGATGCTGCATCTAAAACCAAGGTTGAAGATACTCGTGAACTACTAGAAAACGTGCAATACGCTCCAGTGCAAGGGCGTTTTAAGGTTTATTTGATTGATGAAGTGCACATGCTTTCTAAAAGCAGTTTTAATGCCTTGTTAAAAACGCTTGAAGAGCCACCTGAACATGTTAAGTTTTTACTTGCTACAACTGACCCACACAAATTGCCGATGACGGTTTTATCGCGTTGTTTACAGTTTAATTTGATGCGTTTAACGCAAGCACAAATTAAAGGGCATCTCGCTTATATTCTTGAACAAGAAAATATCAACTTTGAAGAGAGTGCTTTGGCACTGATTGCCAAAAGTGCCGATGGCTCTGCTAGAGACGCATTAAGTGTTTTGGATCAGGCGATTGCCTATGGTGCAGGTGAGGTTGGTTTTGAATCGGTAAAAACCATGCTCGGTTTAGTTGATCAGCAGTTTAGCGTTGATATTTTAAACGCTCTGATTGAGCAATCGCCGAATGCTATTTTGGATGTGATGACTAATTTATCTCAAATCGGCGTTGACTACACTGCATTAAATGATCAGTTAATTGAGGTTTACCATCAAATTATGATGTTGCAAGTGTTAGGTTCTCTTGTGGAAAGCAGTAGTATTGATGAGCAGGTTTTACAGTTTGCGGCGGAGAATTTATCTGCTGAAAAAATACAGTCATTTTATCAAATAGGTTTGCTTGCAAAACAGGATATGAGGCTAGCACCAGATATTCGTATTGCGTTTGAAATGGCTTTACTGAGAAAGCTAGCTTTTGATTCCGTCGTTGCAATAGGTGAAGTTTCGAATAGCCAAGTATTAGATAAAACAGCTAAAAAAAAGATTTCAGTTAGCTCTGTAAATAACCAAATGACAAGACCAAATGATGCGTTAAATCAGCAACAAACTAATGAACCTGATGCATCCTACGAAAAACTTGAAACGGCAGACCCCATTAATAACGATTATTTTAAAAATTTGAAGGGGAAAATTAATCAAAAGCTGGGAAAGCCTGAAACGGTAACGCAGGTTGCAAGTAAACCTGATGTTACAAATAAAAATACCATTTTGACAGAACCTATTGAGCTACCAAAGAATGAAATACCAAAAACATTAAATCATCAACTTGAAAAAAAAACGGTTGAAGTTGCATTAGATATAAAAGGATTGGACTGGCAACAAATTATTGCACGCTTAGAAATAAAAGGCATGGAAGCAGACTTAGCAAATAGTTCTATTTTGGTAGAACATCTCGCAGAAAGCATTGTGTTGAGTGTTGACCCCGGAAAAATGAAAGTGTTGGATTTAGCGGTTGAAAAATTACAACAGATATTTAAAGACAAGCTAAACTATAACATTCGTTTTGTAGAAAGTGAACAACAACATTTAACGCCGAATAAAGTGAAGTTAAATGAACAACAGAATCAAAAAGAGCTGGCAAAGCAAAGTATCGATCAAGATCAGCAAGTACAGCATTTTGTCGAAATATTAAACATGGAAGTAATAGAGTCTTCTATTCGTCCAAAATTTTAAGGAAAAATAGTATGTTTGGTGGAAAAGGCGGTTTAGGTAATATGATGAAACAGGCGCAGGAAATGCAAAAAAATATGCAAGCCGCGCAAGAAGAAATTGCCAGTATGGAAGTCAATGGTGAAGCCGGCGGCGGCATGGTAAAAGTAACCATGACAGGCAGGCATGAACTAACCAAGGTACAGATTGATGACAGCTTGTTAGACGATAAAGAAATGCTAGAAGACTTAGTAGCGGCAGCCGTTAACAGTGCTTCAAGAAACATAGAATCAACCACTCAAGATAAAATGGGTGGTGTAACAGCAGGAATGGATTTACCTGCTGGCATGAAAATGCCTTTTTAACTTGTTTGCTATTTTTAGAGAAATATTTCAGTGAGCCAAAGTCAGCTAATTATTGAACTCATTCACGCCTTTGAAATTTTACCTGGCGTCGGTGCTAAGTCTGCACAACGTATGGCTTACCACCTGCTAGAAAGAGATAAAAAAGGTGGAGAATATCTAATAAACCGTTTAGATGAAGCCCTAAAAAAAATTAAACACTGTGAAAGATGTCAAGATTTAACCGAATTTGAATTGTGTTCATTATGTCAGTCAACACGAAGAAATCCGCAAGAATTATGTGTAGTCGAATCACCCGTTGACGTGATTGCGATTGAACAATCTGGAATATATAAAGGCTACTATTTTGTGTTGATGGGGCGATTATCACCAATTGACGGAATTGGGCCCGAAGAACTCGGTTTACCAAAGCTACAAAAACGTTTGCAAAATACTGAAAACCCAATTGAAGAATTGATATTAGCAACCAACCCAACCGTAGAAGGCGAAGCAACCGCCTACTATTTACAACAAATGGCAGAAAAATTAAATATAAAAGTCACTCGTCTCGCTCAAGGTATCCCTCTTGGTGGAGAATTAGAATATATCGATAGTGGCACACTAGGGCAAGCATTCGTAGACAGGAAATGATAAGTATGAAAATTCAATTAAGTGCAATATTTAAGTTTTTACCAATGTTTGTATTTGCCGCAAGTTTAACAGCGTGTGGTGGCAAGCAAGATACTAGTGACAAATCTAGTTATTTATTTTTTTCAAGTACTCTTGATTCATTAACCGTAACAGGAAATACGCCTGTTTATGCAGTATTAACTGCAAAAGTGCTTGATGAGACAGGAAAGCCACTACATTTTGCAACGATACAATTTGAATCCGATATCGGCAGGCTCGAAAAAACGATTGCCGAAACAGATAAAGACGGAAAAGTAACCTTAAAGTTTTATCCTGGTAACGATTCAGGTAACGCGACTATTTCAGCGTTTGTGAATGGATTGCAAAAAGTATTAGAAATACAGCTCTATCAAAAAAACGGTCCATCTAACGATGTAACTTCGTTAAGTTTAACTAAATCTAGTGCCACCGTCGTGGCAGGCAGTGTAAATCGCATTAAACTTATCGCTCTAGTAAAAGATAGCAATGGACAAGCAATTAACGGCAAATCGGTTACTTTTAGCACCACCAAAGGTACGCTACATGCTGACTTAACAGCACCAGACGTTACAACCACCGCCGTCACCAACAGCGATGGCGAAGCTATTCTATATCTACTAGCCAGTAGCCAATCAGGCACCGCCAACATCAGCACCTTTGTTGAAGGTTTTAGTGCCAGCACCAGTATAGCAATAGTGGCAGGCGAAGCAGATAGTACACAATCTAGTATCAGCCTAATCCCAGCAACGATTCCTGCCGATGGAACTACCACTACACAAGTTCAAGTGCTACTACAAGACAGCCACGGCAATGTCGTCACCGACGGCAGCAGTGTCACGCTTGAAACCGCAATCGGCACCATTACCAGTACTAACCCAAAAACCACTACGCTTGGCAGAGCCAGCTTCACCGTGCAATCTAGTAATACAGCAGGAACTGGAGCAATCACCATCACAGGCATAGCAGGTCTAACCGCCACGCTAACCCAAACCGTTCCAAACAACGATGTAGAAAGTTTAGTACTAAGCAGTGCTAATACTCAATTGGTTGCAGATGGTATAAGTGTGGTGAAAATTACCGCTTTGGTTGCAGGAGTGGAGAATGCCCCCGTTAGCTTTAGTACTAATAATGGTTTGTTATTGTCAGACTTAGCAGGCACAACTTCGGGTGCCACGCTTGGTGCAAATACCGATGCAAATGGTGAAGCTGTACTGTTTTTAAGGTCTGGTACGCAAGCAACGACCGCTAGCGTGTCTGCTTTTGTGGAAGGTTTTAATGCTAATGTAAATGTTGAATTTATCGCTGGTGATGTGGATGAAAATAATTCTCGTATTATATTTACTCCTAGTACGATTCCTGCTGATGGAGTAAGCACTAGTATTGTTGAAGTTTTATTATTGGATGTAAATAATAATGTGGTGGTAGATGATACGGAGGTGACATTGGAAACAACATCAGGGTCGATTACAACGGAAAACCCTGCAAAAACTAGCTTGGGTAGAGCCTCTTTTACTTTGCAGTCAAGTAATCAAGCAGGCAATGTAACGGTATCTGTTTTTGAATATTCTAGCGTAACAGGGCAAGTCGTATTCGGTTCACCTACCACGGGAGAAGCCTTTCAACTTTCCGTTACACCAGAGACGAATCATGTATTTGTTAAGGGTGTTGGTAAAAAAGACAGCATTAGCATTGCCATTGAAGTAAAAGATTCAGCAGGCAATGTGATTGGTGATGCGGATGCTGGAATAAATAATCTTAGAGTTAGTTTTGACACTAGCCCACAAAGTGGCGAAGAATTGGTAGGCACGGCTGCTAATGGTCAAGTGGTTAGCGATGCGAATCAAATTGCCGTTAGAACATTAAATGGTACGGCTTCGGTCGGCTTAACAGCAGGAACTCGGCCAGGAGTGGTAGGGTTGCGTGTGGAAGTGTTAGATGATGCTGGTAACTCACTTGTGCCGCCTGTTGTTGCAAACCTATCAGAAATTTCTATTGCCTCTGGTCCGCCACATAATATTGCGGTGAGTTATCCTGTTGTTGATGCGATTGAAAATTTAGGAAATGGCTTGTATAGAAGAGTAGGTTCTTTGAGCGTTACCGATCAGTATGGTAATGCAGTTCCAGATGGAACAGTGATTAACTTAGGTTATTTGGATAGTGTTATTGTCAGTAATGCTTCCCCTGCGATTAATGCCGTTAATCATGTAAATGCTTCAATTGTAACAGGTAGT
>CAZQYD010000113.1:0-5190 GCA_964597465.1 uncultured Piscirickettsiaceae bacterium
AATATTTTAATATAGCTTTTTTCAAAAGAAAAGAGTAAATTTTTTTTACCCTACTTTATTACAGGTAGACCTTTGCATAAATGTGGCAACGTCACACAAAAGGAAAGTTCCTTTTTATTCTGAACAAATTTTATTTTACCTCCATTTTTTTTTAAAATTTCACGGGTTACAAATAAACCTAACCCCATGCCACTTTTGCTCGTTGTCCAAAAGGGCTCAAATAATCTTTCCGATTCTATATGCAACTCCACATCTCGTTTCGCTTTAAATATAATCAATATAACGCCATCCTCTTCAAGAACATCAACTTTTATCGTTGTCACATCAGCATGAACTTTAAAATTATTTAATATCTCTGTGATGACTTGCTGCAATAAAGTTTGTGAGAGATTAATGCTAATTTTGCTAGCCCTTTGATCTAATTCAATAGAAATTTCATTTGCGTCCGCATAGTATTTTATTTTTTCTAACAGGCAAACCTGCTCTACATCATCAAAAAAAGCTTTGTCGTAGCGCATATGACTGGTTATTTTTTTTGCTTTTTCAGACAAGCTTGGCAACAATCGTTCTAACCTTTCGATTAGTGCTAGCTTTTCTTTTTCTGATTTCGAGTTTTTAACTTGGCTTTTCAATAGGCTAATAAACTGGGCAATATTTTTAACGTCATGACTAATAAAAAGTTGAAAACGTTCTAATCTCTCCTGAGAAAGTACAAATTGCATATTTTTACTGGTGGTATTAGAGGACAATAACACTAAAAACGTTTGAAATATAATCTCTGCAATGAGTTTATTTTCCCCACTAATATTCGGTTTGGCAACCAGTGTAAGATCTATTTTTATATCACCTTCATCTATCGAAACCAAATATTTTTTTGGCGTTCCGAATAGTCTTTTGGTTGCAAAATTAAACTCTTTGCCAAAAAAAACGCCCTTTTCTTCTCCGTACCAGCCAACTTGTCCGTATATTTTTTGAAAGCCTGCCTTGTCCAAAATACTCCACGATTGTTCAAGAAACAGCAAAACATCATGGTTGACATCACGATTCAGTTGATAAAGCTGTAAAATCAGTGAGTGGGTAAAAGAACTACGTTTTTTTAGGTAGATAAAAACAAAAAAAATGGTTAAGCCAATAATAACCAGTGCGGTGGATACATTACTAGCAATGTCAAAAGGCATCTCTTTCGATTCCATATTTTTTGATTAAATAATAGACGTTTTCGCGTTTTAAGCCTAGCCGACGAGCGGTTTCGTGAACATTAAAATTAGTTTCTTTCAATACTCGTTGTAAAAGTTTAAGCTCAGCGGCATTGCGGACATTTTTTACACCATCGCCAATTTCGACATCGAAGGAAAGTTTGCGGATATTTTCTTGCGTTTCAATTTTCAAAACTTGTTTATTAAAAAGAATGGCTCTTTTTAACGCATTCAACAAAACAGGAAATTCCACGGGCTTTTCAAGAAAATCAAATGCGCCATGTAATATTGCTTGATACGAAGTGCTATCAGCCTCTTGACCTGTCAAAACAACTACCTTCACATCAGCGGCAGACTCTGTTATCCAGTCTAGCACGCGAATACCCTCTGTCGGTAAATGTTCATTAGGTGGCATGCCCATATCCAGTACAACTAAAAAATCATCATGGTACGACCTTAAAATAGCAATTGCCTCCACCGCAGAACTAGCCTCCGTCACCTCAAAGTTTTCAAACTCTAAGGACATGGTCAACATACCACGCAGTGCGATATCATCATCAACCACCAATATTTTTTGTGGGGTTTTTTGCACTATAAACTACCTGGTCTTTCTCTTAAAATTGCAGACTTAATTTCACCCGCAGAAATACCAAGCAAAGTATCATCAAAAAACTGAGCACTACCACTCAACAACCTAAAGTCTTGAATAAAATCTGCATCACCATCACAGTTTTCTCGCTCCTTGCTATCGACTGAAACACAGCTAGCGAAGCTTTGTTTGCCATTGCTATTCGCAGCAATTAATACCGCAATTTGATTTGCTGCCCATGATGATCCTGCACCATCATTAATAGTAAGATTTCCAACCCCAATAGTCCCTATAATAGGCGGCGTTGTCAGCGTAAAAGTAAGTGTACTAGGGATACTTGACCCATTAAAATAACTGGCAGAGTGTGTAGTATTATTTACATTCGCTAGGATTGTCGCACCCCTATTCACTTCATAACGCATAAAATTCCCCCAACTATCTCTAACACTACTTATCCCTAGTCCGATATCGGCATAAGGAAGCACGCCTGAGTCTGCGGAGCACTGGTTTGTACCACGATTTTCAAGCCCATCGGGCGGCACGTCTGTATCGGGACATGGCATGTGCCCATTAATCACTACAAATGAAATAATGGCAGTTTTCATTTCTTTTAAAACATCGCTAGACGCACCATATAAGGCTTTTTCTCGCTGAGATTTAACCAATTTTAGCCCACCTGTCGTGACCAGACCAATAATAACCAATACAATCGCTATTTCGATTAAAGAAAAGCCTTTTTGCCTACCCCCCTGGGTATATCCCCTGGCATTTATGCCATGTGGGCAGGGGGCACTTTTTATCCCAATTTTATGTTTTTTCAATTGAAATCTCCTCTATTTGCCATTTTAGCTTTAGCCTCAAAGAAATCAATCCAGATAATCTTATCATCAATTAATAGACTACTGGTTCCTCCTTCAATAGGAACTCTACCCGATATCAAAAAGTTATTATCGTTATCGCAATTTTCTCTTTCTGTTAGGTTCGGAACATCTGATGCAGTACAAGCTGAATTGTTTTTTACGCTATGCCAAGTTTTTTGACCATTTACTCCGAATGAGACGACCACCGCGACCGCTGTTTCATTCAGTACATTGCCACTTTTTGAATCACGAATCACTAGATTAGAATTATAACCAGTATCCGCTCCGAACGGACGAGTGCTAAAATGAAAATAAGGCGGTGCATCCGATTCTCTTGGCTCTGCACCAAAAACACAGGCAACATCACAAGTACTGGTACAATCCCTTAAATAATATTGATTGGTATCTGGACAATAACCAAAACTTCCACTCGGTGCCTCTCTAGCACCGATGTTACCAAAAACGCTTGCCGATTCTTCGATATCTCTAATTCTTGCGACCTGTTCTGCTCGCAAAACGACACGATAATAAAAAGGGTTTCCCCACGCATCTTCAGCATTAATTCCTAGGGTTGCGGTTGGCAGATAACCTCGACGACTGGTACAACTATTATCTGCATCCCTATCCTCGCTACCATCATTTGAGGCAAGTGTATCGGGGCAGGGCAAAAATTTATTTGTCATTAAAAACATGAGTAACTGCTGCTGAACATCTTCCGCGGTATAAACCGTTTGCATAATTTTTTCATCATTATTTAGTTCTTGCGAAAATTTAGACACCGTCACAGTCAACAAACCAATCATAACCAATGCAATCGCAATTTCAATTAGCGTAAAGCCTTTACTATATTTATCATCGCGGTCTCGTATCACAAAACCCTCCTGCTATTCTAGTACGCCAACTCCCACCAGTCGGGTTATTCGTTACATGATAAGTTTCATACCAAGAAGGAGAAGTTGTCGATGAGGTTTCTAAGCTAGGCAAACCAAACGTGTTATCTTTTTGCCCACAAATTCTATCCCACACGGCACCTTGCCATTGTTCATAGGTTATACCAACAATCAAGTCATTCACACCAAAACTTCCTTTTCTAGCGGAATAGAACTGAAAATCAGCAGTTTGGTTGTCCGTTGCTTGCCGTGTTGTTAAGCTTGAGTCGATATAACGTCGATCTAAGTATCCAAATAAAGAAGCAAGTGGGTTAGCCCCTAAAACTGGGGCTGGTCTTAAAGTAGCTTGATTTTGAGCAGGATAAATATTTGCACCTCTTGTGCTAACAATCAACGCAACATAGTTTTTTCCATCATCATTTAAACGTAAAACGGGAGGCTCTGTATTAGATGGCGAGGCTCCCGTTAATTCATCATTAAGTGGTGCAAACCGATTAGTTGATGTACCAGACAACATATTTGCCGCATAGTTTGCATTTTGATAAACAAAACGTTCATCAATCAAAATAACATAGTCAGTTGGAGCATTACCGCCTGCAGGAACAGGGTTAACTGGCGGGGAATAATCGCCTTTGAAATAAAACTTACGGTTGGCTATTCTAGGCGGTAAAAAACCTGCAACAAATCCAGGGCCTGCGCCAGCGGAAGGATCAACAACATAACTTTGACAACTACCAGACATTCCTGCCCCACCAATCACATATGGGCAAGGTAAATAACCAGGTGAAGGTTGCATACCAGCAGAGACATTTGAGGTTAGTGCTGTATTCGCATAAATTTCTGAAAAATTGGTAGCAAATAACAACAATTGTTTTTTAATCTGATTTAATTCATAAATTGCTTCAAGATGTTCATTAGTTTGTCTTTTCCAAGAAAAATTGCTAGTCGAAGCAACAAAATAAGCCGACGCCCCAACCACTAGCACGACCACCACTAGAATTAAGATAAACCCAGACTGTTTGTTTTTGTTAGATTGTTTGACCATCTTGATACTCAGAATACAATAGTTCACCCCATTATATAAGCAATAAAATAAACTAAGAAGAGGAAATTTTCTTTACCCTTTATTTTTTACAAAATTTAAGTACCGAGCCCAAAAACGAAAAAACCCCACTTTCTGTTAAGAAAGCAGGGTTTTAAAACTTAATTTAAAAGCTAGTCTAAACTAGCATTAAATTAGAAGCTGTGAGATACACCTGCGATAGCAGACTGTCTGTCACCAACATTTTCATCATGATTTACATAGTAAACATAAGCAGTTGTTTTCTTAGCTAAAGAGTAGTTAAGACCAACAGAAAATGCATTACCATCTTCGCCTACATCCTTATTAATCATAGAATACTTAATCTTAGGCATTAACTTACCCATTTTATACCCAGCTTGTAGTTGGATGTTAGTCCCTTCCTTACCATCAGTTGCAGCTATTGCATCACCACTAAACATACCATTCACAATTAAGCCAGCAGCTTTATACTGTGCAGAAAGACGCATTTCAGTTACACCGTCAGCTACAACATCATCAGAAAAGTTATTCATCGCCGCAGCTAAATAAAGACCTTTTTTCTTAGAACCATACATCGCCGCAGCAGAAATAG
>CAZQYD010000114.1:0-5122 GCA_964597465.1 uncultured Piscirickettsiaceae bacterium
TAACTGTTGAATTATCTTTATCAGTGAACTCGCTAATAAAATCTTTAAATAACGGATATTGTTCAACAGTGGTAGAACAAACCCGATAAACTAAATCACCATAACGACTAAAAAAATTTAAACAAATTATTTTGTCTTGTTCAGTTGCATAAACGAAACGCCATTTAGCAGTGAATAAGCGCGTGTCAATATTTGGGTGAAAATGCATTAAAGTATTACTACGATTATGCATGTCAGCAAATTGACCTTGTACCGTGTGTGTAAGTGCACCTGTAAATAAAGTAGTCGAAAGTTTACCTAGCGTAGAAAGTTTTTTAAATATGCCGACAAAATTATTATTTAATTTGACAGATTGATATTTATTGGTGTTTAAAAAATCGTTTATTTTAAATAAAGCACTCAATTATTTTATTACCTTGTAGAATATTTATAAGAAGCATTGATGAAAAATGTTCGTGATAATCCATTTATACCACTATATGGTGGGCGATAAGTTTGGTCACTTAGGTTTCTTATTCCGCTACTAATGATAAAACCATTTTTTTCAAAGCCAGCATATAGGCTATTAAGTAGATAGGGATCAAATCCGCCATGTTGCTCTACCTTGGGATAGTCAGTTATGTATTCAGATTTTATTTTCACCCATGGTTTCCATGAGTTTAAAAATTCATAGCGATAGCTTAGTTTAATGCTAACAGGGTTTGAATCGGAGATAATGTATTTGTCTTCTGATTTCATCTCGTTAAAACTAGTAGCAAAGGAAATTTCATGTTGAGGAATGGAGTAGTCTGCCTTAATTTCCATACCTTCATTAGTTACATGTGCAGAATTGTAAAATTCAAGCACGTAGCGATAGGCTTGATTGTAGCAACGGTCATATTCTTCACTGGACTCCATATCATTGCAAACATTTATAATATGGTTTCCTGCTTGTTGCTGAGACCAGCCATCGTTAAGCTTTCTATTTCTGGAGGTGAGTATGTAATTTTCGAACTCACTATAAAACAAGCTAGTTGACATGGAAAAAGAGTCATTTAGATATTTCCAAGAAATTTCGGCATGCTTTCCTTCCTCGGGTTTTAGATTAAAGTTACCAAAATAGTTACTAGAAAAAGAATAAAGCTCTAGTAGGTCAGGATTACGGTAAGTTGTATTTAGGTTAAGAGATAAGTTGTTTTGTTCGTTAATTGAGTACATTATTCCTAAAGCGATAGTTGGCGATTCATTTAGCTTAGTTGGTTGACAAGCCGCACTTGCATTTCCTTCTAACTCACAAGATACACCCTCATTTTCTAACCTTAAAAATCTAGCCTTAGTTGTCCAACTATTCCATCTTGCTCCGCCAAAAAAAGTGAGCTTGTCACTGGCTAAATATTCTGTACTGAGAAATCCCGCGTAATAATCTTGAGTGGAATAAACATTGGTTTCTGCGTCATCTTTGATTATTTCACCGCCAAATTTAAAAATATAGTCATCTACTTGCCAGTCAGAAGCAAAATTCAATTGCTGGCTATTTAATTTAACGCCTTCCCCGTTTTCTCCAATTAATTGTCTTTGTTTTTGTTGGTTATATTTAAGGTGAAGATTACTTAATTCTGCTAAGCTATCCTTGCGATAAGAAATTGAATCAGAGTCTCTGTCCATTCTATTGTATTGAATAAGATTGGGTATTGATTCAATTGTTGAGCCATGTATTATTACCATGTCCTTACCAAAAAACCTTTCAATTCCGATGTCAAGGATACTGTCTTCACTTAACTTTATTGCAAGACCACCAGAAAAAGAAGTTGTGTCGTATCCTAAATCTTTAGTTAAGACGCTTCCTTCTGCTCCTGACATTTCAGCAAAGTCATTTTGCTTCTTGATAATAGCAGCCGTATCCTCTTTGATTTTATAGTCACTTGCTTTAGAAGTAGTGTAAAGAGCTCTAGCAGCAATAGAACCAGTGCTTCCTTCAATGATAGTAGTTGATTTTTTTTGATTGTAACCATCATCGTAGCTTATTTTTTGTTGAAAGCTTGCTCCTTTTTCAACAGGTACCGTTTGTGTTATAACATTAATTACACCACCAGAAGCACCAGGATCAAATAATACTGATGGACTTCCTTTGATGACTTCAATGGCTTTAACATTGGAAATGTCCACCATGCCTAGCTCGCCAGCACCTGAATGGCTCATTCCTTGGTTGCTAATTTTAATGCCATCTATAAGAGAGGAGACTCTAGAACCTTCTAAACCTCGTATTTTAATGGATTTGCTAAATGAACCTTGTTCAGTAACATTAACACCTGGAATATCTTTAATGGCTTCAGCAACATCAGGAATACCCTCCTCAGAAATGGTTTTTTCGCCGACTACATCTTTACTGTATGGTTTAAAGAACATTTCTTCAATGTTATTTCGCCGTTCTGATTGTGATTCGCCAATTACTTGAATGCTTTCTAGCTTTTCAGCCGCAAATAACTGAGTGCTAGATATTAATAAGGTGAATATAATAATGTGTTTTGACATGTTTAATTTTAGCAGAATCGCTATTCTCCATTAAGAGGTTATTAAAACTTATAGATAAGTTTGCTCTTATCTATAAATTCTAGTGGTTTAAAAACAAGAACAGCCCTACCAAAAGGGCTGTTTTATATTAAGATATTATGATTAATCAGTATTAATCGGTAATCCAAGAACCAGATATTTCATTAACAACGGTTAATGAGTTTTCTGTATCAGATTTACCAGAAGTTAACACAGATTTTGCACCATGACCAGAACCGAGCTTAAGCCCAAAGATACCACCCACACCTGCTAAATTGTTTGAACTACTAATACCCGTAACAGACTCGACAACTTCATTACCTGTTTCTGCTAAGTTATCATTACCAAGTAGCTTGTCGTTAGTAGCATCTTTTATGTCACCAGTATTTGAATCCCAAAGGATAACTGTTCCGTCATATACTCCAGTGGTTCTAAATGCAGTTCTTTCATACAGCATACGCCCTAAAACATGTTTAGCACCTGTCTGCGTTTCATTCTCTGCATCTGCTTTTGTTAAGCTGGTATCTGACATAGGCAGCTTCCAAACATTGTAAATGGTTCCTGTACCGCCATGACCAACAGGTGTACCTTCACGCATGGTAAAGTAAACACTATCACCAATGGCTTTTGGTGTCGATCTGAATCCTACTAAGTATTTTAAATCTTCAGAAATAACTTCATTGTCAAAGCTACTTTTTGTCGTAGTTTGACCATCCGTATCTAACCAAGCTTGACGATAAGCTATACAGTTTTCTTCATCTTTACAATCTGCCCCACCATTAATTTGAGCAGCTTCAAGTGCAATGCTTCCGTTTTTAACAGCGATTAACCCAATGTGAAAATTTGTAGTAATATTATCAGATTCATTCATTAAGTCAGTACCCGTACCATTGTCATAAAGTTTCGTACCTGCTGTTCCTGATAGCTTAAGAATCATTGCATTTTTATGACCTTTCATAAACATGCTGTGTTTGTCATAAGGACCTTCAATAATTTTATCTTCAGTATCAAGGTTATAGTTTATAGTCACATACGCATTAGCTCCTTCAGATAGATTGTCTTTACTATTCATTAGGTTCCAAAAGTTAGAAAATATTCCTGTGCTATGTCCACCAGTATCTGATAGGTTAGCTAGATGGTGGTGGTGATCAAAATTAGCAGGATAAGTAACACCAGTAACATCCGTTAAGGTATTTGCTGATTTATTAAACGCTGAGATAGTAGTAGAACCATCTTTTGTTAGATAAACATGAGTGGTGTTTTCTGCTAGTTTGTAATAATTTCCATTAGCTATATCTGCACAACTAGTTAAATCAGAATCACAAGTTTGTAAACGTTTTTTGTTTTCATCACCAGTAGGATAGTGCCCTTTTTTATGCGGTGCAACATAGTTTACTAAAACTTTATTGGTTGTATTGTCAGCATTTTTTAAAATACTTAGAAGGCGACCATTTATGTGCTTCCCATCAGAAAGGCGTACCGTTAAAGGTAGGTGTTTTTTAGCATCTGGTTCTTCACCCATTGTAGCGTCAGCAAGTGATTCATAAGCTTTAACAATAGCATACGAGTTATCAATGTCATCTTGGTTTATAAATAATTCATAACCACCATCAATTACCTCAATTCCATCATCTTTTAGGTCTTGGTTTAAATTGTCGCTAATTAAGATAGTTCTTTCAGTAGCGGTTTCGTCAGCACTAAAGGCTTTTAATATATGGTCAAAGTAAAAGTCATAATCAAAAGGTCTTCCACGTCTATCCGTCCCTGACCTTGTTTCTTTTGAAGCTGATGGATCTAAGAAAATACCATATTCACGCTTTTGATAGGTTGTTTTGGCGCCATCTGTTGTTCCACTCATTACAAATACATTGTCACCTAAAATAACATCGGTTTTGATTACAGTCTGTGCTTTTGTTTCAGCATTATAATGGACAATTTGTGAATTGCTTGTACGTGTATTATCTATTTTATAAAACTGATCCTTAAAAGAAAAACTAGCTATGGTGTTAATGCTAATAGTAATAGTCGCTTCTGCGGTGTCTGTTCCATCTGAAACTTCTATAACTAATGTTGTCCCTTCTGCTGCGGCTGTATAACTTAATAAGCCAGTTGCAGAATCAATCGTTGCAGTCCCTTTAGTAGGTGCAGTTTTAATTGAATAGGTAAGTGTATCACCATCTGCATCAGTAGCGTCTATCTGTAAAGTTCCTGCTTGGCTAGGGTCTAAGGCTAAAGAAGCTGCTTGAATGGTTGGAGTTTTATTACCTTTGGTATCATCAGTACCACCACAACCAACGAGTAGTGAAGACATGGCAAGAATTAATGCCGCAGACTTTAATGTAAAGGGAGTGTTTGTTTGTTTCATGTTCAATCATCCTATTTTTTTAAAAAAAGTAATAAAAATGAAACAGGAATCTTTTCTTTACTGAAAGGCAAACTGTTTCATTGTTAATTTAACTAATCTTAGTGATAGTGTTTATCATTGTCAAGTTTGTTTTTTAGTTTAAATTGTAACTGAATGAGGTTTAAGACAGTATCTTAAGGAATCGCTTAATAACTAAGGTTAGAATTAGGCTGAGAAAAAAGTGTCGCT
>CAZQYD010000115.1:0-5098 GCA_964597465.1 uncultured Piscirickettsiaceae bacterium
CCTAGCATCATGGAACTGGCAAACTGAGGAATCAGACAAGAGCCTCATCATGAACCAGTTTGCAATCGGCACAAATTGGCGTAAAAAAATTTATAAAAGTTGGCTATTCTTTTCAATTAAACCGCAAGTCCAGTTTTTTAAAGAAACCAATTTTTACCAGCCAGACCTTAATGTAACTTTTGAATTAGAGGCTAGATTTTATAAATAACTTGAATAACTATTCTTTAAATACAGAATGAGACCTTTACATTAAGGAAACGCTTAATGTTCTCTTGTTGCGGTGAACGATAGGTTTGGCCAACGTTCTTCGGTAAGTGATAGATTTACTCTAGTCGGTGCAATATAAACAAGCTGGTCTGCGGCATCGTAGGCAACATTTTCTTTTACTTTGGTTAGGAACTTATCGATTTCAACCTGTTCACCGACGACCCATCTTGCGGTATTTACGTTGACTTGTTCAAAAATACAATTTACATTGTACTCGTCTTGTAATCGCTGTGCGACCACTTCAAACTGAAGAATCCCTACTGCTCCAAGGATTAAATCATTATTTAGAACGGGTCTAAATAACTGTGTCGCTCCCTCTTCCGATAGCTGTGTTAGTCCTTTTTGTAGGGCTTTCATTTTCATTGGATCTTTTAACTGTGCTCGTCTGAATAATTCTGGCGCAAAGTTTGGAATACCTGTAAATTTTAGCTTTTCACCTTGACTAAAGGTGTCGCCAATTTTGATGGTTCCATGGTTGTGTAAGCCGATAATATCGCCTGGAAATGCTTCTTCTGCTAAATCACGTTTGTTAGCTAAAAAGGTAATCGCCTTGGCAATCTTAACCTCCTTGCCAATTCGGACATGATTTAATTTCATACCCGCTTTATATTGCCCGGAGACGATACGCATAAAGGCAACTCTGTCACGGTGTTTTGGATCCATATTGGCTTGAATTTTAAATATAAACCCTGTCATTTTATTTTCAAGCGACTCAACATCACGGTTTTCAGTTGCTCTGCCCTTTGGTGGTGGCGCGTAATCAGAAAAACCGTCGAGTAATTCTTGTAAACCAAAGTTATTAACCGCTGAACCAAAGAACACTGGCGAAATTTTACCTGCTAAAAAAGCATCTAGTTCAAACGTATGGCTTGCACCACGCACCAGTTCAATTTCTTCACGTAGTTCTTCGGCAACATCTTCACCTAAAATCTCGGTTAATTTTGAATTATCCAAGCCTTTAATCAACTCGCCTGTTGAGGCATTCAAACCATCGGCTTCAGCAAATAAACGAATGGTATCGTTATAAAGATGGTAAATTCCTTTGAACGATTTTCCCATGCCTATTGGCCAGGTAATTGGTGCACAATCAATTTTCAACACCGATTCTACTTCATCAAGCAGTTCAATAGGGTCTTTGCCTTCCCTATCCATTTTATTGATAAAGGTTAGGATTGGCGTATCACGCAGACGACAAACTTCCATTAATTTAACGGTTCTGTCTTCCACCCCTTTTGCCACATCGATAACCATTAAGGCAGAGTCAACTGCCGTAAGCGTACGGTAGGTATCTTCCGAGAAATCTTCATGACCAGGTGTATCAAGTAGGTTAATAATCACCTCTTTATACGGAAACTGCATCACCGACGAGGCTACCGAAATGCCACGTTCCTGCTCCATCTTCATCCAGTCAGAGGTTGCGGCACGGTCAGTTTTACGGCTTTTAACCGCTCCCGCCATTTGAATCGCACCACCATATAATAGTAGTTTTTCAGTGACGGTAGTTTTACCCGCATCAGGGTGAGAGATAATGGCGAAAGTACGCCTTTTAGTGGTTTCTAATTGTAATGACATTCTATTTTCTTATTTAATAGTACCCCCCTGGGCACTTTTTACCCAGAAAACTACTTAAATCCTTATTCCTGCTTAGATACCTAACGGTAGCTAAGTAGGAATGCAGGATTTACTTTGATTTAGATTTCTTTTCTTCTTTAACCGCTAGTTTTTCTTCTTTAGCGGCTTGCTTCTCTTCCTGCATTGCTTGTTCTTCTAAGAACATACGGGTGAGTTCTGCTTCCTGTTCTTCCGGGCTTGCACCATCTTTAACAGGTTTCATCAAGTCTTGTTTCGAAACGCCTAACGCCAAGGCAATTGCACTGGCAACATAGGTTGAAGAGTAGGTCCCAACTACCACGCCGATAATTAATGCAAAAGCAAAGTTATGAATGATTTCACCACCAAATACAAATAATGAAATCAACACCACCAAGGTTGTTAATGAGGTCATGATGGTACGGGCTAACATTTGATTGACCGCTAAGTTGGCGACCTCAACTGGCGATCCATCCCTTACCGTTCGGAAGTTTTCCCGCACCCTATCGAATACTACGATAGTATCGTTGAGCGAGTAACCAATAACCGCGAGTAAAGCAGCAAGTACCGTTAAATCAAACTGTGTACCTGTCCATGCAAAGATGCCAACGGTGATAACCACGTCATGAATCAACGCGGCAACGGAGCCGATTGAAAAACGAAATTCAAAACGTAAGGCGACGTAAATTAAAATCCCAATTAACGCGTACACAACAGATAATGCACCATCTTCGGTAAGCTCATCACCGACTTGAGGGCCTACAAACTCGACACGCCTTAAATCAAACTCAGCATTATTTCCTTCTTTCAGCGTATCCATTACCTGGTTGGAAATTTGTGCTGACTGCATACCATCAATCGGTGCGATGCGTATCAGCACCTCTTCTGCCGAACCAAAATTTTGTACGATTGCTTCATGGTAACCTGCGTCTTGCAAGTTATCACGAATACCGTTTACATCTGCGGCGTTTTCATAGGCTAATTCAATAATTGTTCCACCCGTGAAATCGACCCCAAAGTTCAAGCCTTTAATCGCTATTCCAGCGAAAGAAGCAATCACCAAGACTAGCGACACAATTAAAGCAATTTTACGATGCGCCATGAAATCAATTTGCCTACCTACTGATAGGTCTGCCATGCTGCTCTGGTTGTCTTCCATTTTTTTTGTACTCATGGTATGTTCAGTCCTATATTGACAATTTTTCTACTGGCTTATTGCCATACAAATAGTTCACAATCGCTCTTGTTCCGACAATTGCCGTGAACATTGAAGTGATAATTCCGATTGATAAGGTAATCGCAAAGCCTTTAATCGGCCCAGTACCAAAACTAAACAATACGATCGCGGCTAGTAGCGTAGTGATATTGGCATCCGCAATGGTGACAAATGCTTTTTCATAACCTGAATTAATTGCCGATTGCACCGAAGAAGTCCGTAATTCTTCACGAATCCGTTCGAAAATCAGCACATTGGCATCGACTGCCATTCCCACCGTCAAGACTATCCCCGCAATACCAGGGAGTGTCAAAGTTGCTTGCATTAATGAAAGTACCGCGACAATTAGCACAAGATTTAATGTCAAAGCAACATTGGCAACCATGCCAAAGGTTTTATAACGCCAAACCATCACCACTAACACCATCAAGAAACCAGCGATAATCGACAGCATTCCTTGATTAATATTATCTGCACCAAGACTAGGCCCGACCGTTCTCTCTTCAACAATTTCCATCGGAGCCGCTAAAGCACCCGCTCTTAATAGCAAGGCTAAATCTTGTGATTCAGTTGGATTATCCAACCCTGTGATTTGAAAGCGATTCGCAAATTGTCCACGAATCGTGGCGGCATTGATAACGTCTTTGCTAGTAATACGTTTTTTAACCTTTTTACCATCAACCATAATGGTTTCAATACGGTTTTCAATATAGACCACTGCCATACGATTGCCAACGTTTTTCTTAGTCGTTGCGAGCATCTTACGACCACCGACACCGTCAAGCGTAACATTTACCTGTGGCGAACCAGATTCTGTGTCGATTCCAGATTGAGCATTAGTAACATTGTCACCACTAACGATAATGCTACGTTTTAAGAGAATTGGACGTCCATCACGGAAGTGATATAAACGAGAACCATGCGGAGCATAACCCGTTTTTTCAGCACGAAACTCATCGCCACGCTCTTCAACTAATCTAAACTCAAGCGTCGCCGTTGCACCTAAAATCTCTTTAGCTTTTGCGGTATCTTGTACGCCAGGTAACTGCACGACAATACGTCGATCACCTTGTTGCTGAATAACGGGTTCTGCAACGCCTAGTTCATTAATACGATTACGCAAGGTGGTTATATTTTGCTTTAATGCATATTTTTTAGCTTCAGCAATCGCGGTTGGCTTTAGATTTAAAATGATGGTTGGTGCTTTTGAAATCGTTGATGTTTTTTGAGTAAAATAATCAGCAAACTCTTTTTTAATTAAAGCCTCTGCTTTTTCTAGGTTTGCAACATCGCGGAATTTTGCTTGTAATGCATTATCTTCATAAATCAAACCAAGATAACGAATTTTTTCAGCGCGCATACTGGCTTTTATTTCATCAACATAACGAAAATACGCCTTATCAACCGCAGACTCCATGTCCACATCCATCAAGAAATGCACGCCACCACGTAAATCCAGTCCTAAATACAAAGGCTGCCCGCCAATCATTCTTAAAATATCTGGCGTTGCGGGTGCTAAGTTCAAGGCAACCACGCCTTGGCGACCCAGTAGCTTTTTAATCACACTCTTCGCACGTAGTTGCTCGTCAGTGTTATTGAATCTAAACAAAAACTTTCCGTTCGCAAATTCAACTTGTTTAGCTGAAATATCCGCTTTCGATAAAGCGTCTTCCAGTCGTTGCTGTGTAGAGCCGTCAAACTGAACGGACTTTGCAGGTGAAATTTGCACCGCAGGGTCATCACCAAAGATATTAGGTGCAGCATAAACCAACCCTAATACAAGCACCAACATCAACATTGCATATTTCCATGCAGGATATTGATTACTAATTATTTTTTTTCTAGAATCAAACATTTTACTTCCAAATTAAAACGACTTAAAACAACAAAAGGGGCGAAAGCCCCTTTTAGAGACCTTTGCATAAATGGATGCATAAATTAAAATGGCTAATTTTCACCTTCTTTCACCTAAAAAAACCCGCAATAGCTAGCTATTACGCTTATTTTTTAAGCAAAATAAGGCAA
>CAZQYD010000116.1:0-5089 GCA_964597465.1 uncultured Piscirickettsiaceae bacterium
AAAGACTCAATACAACTTACCGATAATGCCGTTCCAAATAAAAAGAGAACGAGCATGAAAAGAATGCTAATAAACGCAACCCAACCCGAAGAGATTAGGATTGCATTAGTTGATGGTCAAAAATTATATGACCTAGACGTGGAAACCCCACACCACCAAAAGAAAAAAGCAAATATCTACAAGGCGACAATCACCCGTATTGAGCCTAGCTTAGAAGCGGCTTTCGTTGACTATGGTTCAGAACGCCACGGTTTTTTACCGTTTAAAGAAGTCGCCGAAGAACTTTATCCCAAAAACTCTGACAACAAACGTCCAACCATCAAAGAAGTGCTACAAGAAGGACAAGAAATCATTGTCCAAGTACAAAAAGAAGAGCGTGGTAACAAGGGGGCAGCACTAACAACACAAATCACCCTTGCCGGTCCTTATGTTGTGATGATGCCAAACAACCCAAAAGCAGGAGGAATCTCCCGTCAAATCGAAGGAAATGATCGTTCTGACACCCGTGAAGCTCTGTCAAACATTGAAATACCAGAAGGTGCAGGACTTATTATTCGTACCGCAGGCGTTGGTAAATCAACCGAAGAACTACAATGGAGTATCAGCTACCTTGGTCAACTTTGGGAAGCGATTAAAAAAGCTTCAAAAGAAAAACAAGCGCCGTTTTTAATCCATCAAGAGTCAGATATCGTGATTCTTGCAATCCGTGATTACCTAAGACAAGACATCGGTGAAATCATCATTGATGACATGGAAACCTTCCATAAAGCAAGAGACTTCATTCAACACGTCATGCCTGAACAGGTATTTAAGGTCAAACCTTATCAAGATAGCGTGTCCCTATTCACACGCTACCAAGTTGAATCACAAATTGAGTCCGCTTATATGCGTGAAGTTAAACTACCTTCTGGTGGTGAAATTGTGATTGATATTACTGAAGCTTTGACCTCAATTGACATCAACTCAAGCCGCTCTAAAAAAGGTGGCGATATTGAAGAAACGGCTTACCATACAAACTTAGAAGCCGCCGACGAAATCGCCCGCCAATTACGCCTGCGTGATTTAGGTGGTCTAGTGGTTATCGACTTTATCGACATGCATTCTAACCGTCATCAACGTGATGTAGAAAACAGAATGCGCGACGCGGTTAAAACAGATAGAGCAAGGGTGCAAATCGGCAAAATCTCACGCTTTGGACTGCTTGAAATGTCAAGACAACGTTTAAGAGCTTCGATTGAAGAATCAACTCAAATGGTTTGCCCACGCTGTAAAGGTGTTGGCGTCATTCGTGGTGTTGAATCTCTTGCTCTTTCAATGCTACGCTTAATCGAAGAAGAAAGCATGAAAGAAAGTACACGTCGCGTAACCGTACAACTGCCCGTTGACGTTGCTTCATTCCTATTGAACGAGAAACGCCATCAAATCATCCATATCGAAGAACATCACAAGCTACACGTGATGATTGTGCCGAATGAAAACCTATGTACGCCACAGTATTTAATGGAAAGAACACGCCACGGTGATGAAATGCCTAGCGAATCTAGCTACAAGACAAAAGATGTCATTCCAGAAGAAATAAATCAAGTAACTGAAGCCCCTAAAAAGGCAAAAGAAGAACCCGCGATTAAAAACATTCTTCAGTCCTCTCCTCCTTCGCCAAAATCAGCACCATCCAGTGCTGAAAAACAAGAAAGTAAACCTAGCTTGATTTCTAGAATGTGGAAAGCGATGTTCACACCTGAAGAAAGTGAAGAATCACAATCACAAGAAGAGAAACCACGCCGCCAAGGTAACCGCAACAATCGCAATAACAACCGTAATAGAAACCGTAATCGTAAACGCCGTACAGAACAAGCGGACGATACAACAGAATCAAAATCAAATCAGAAAAATGGTCAAGATAATAAATCTAGCCGTAAACATTCTGATAAGAAAACGGACAATAAACGTCGAGGTAAAAACTCAAAAGAGCCTAAGCAAGATTTAGATGCGGATCAAGCTGATAATTCTACGGCTAAAAAGTCTGATGATAAGGACAAAAAACCAAGACGCAGAAGCCGCTATAACTCAAGAGACTACAACGGTAGAAGACGTAAGCCACTTGGTGCAGAAACCATGTCAATTCATGATACAGCAACCGAAATACCAAAAAGCTCAGTGAACGCTGAAAAACAGCAGGTAAAAGAAGCTGTCAAAACAACTGAAAAATCTGATGATAAAAACAACTAAATAATTAACAGTCTCTGTTTTCTAGTCCCCTCGCGGCTGCATGGGAGCTAGAAAGCGATTCTATAAATGAATACAAAGGTTTCACATTACTTTTTGCCAGAGACTAATAACCGTTTTTCTATTTTCATCAATCATCTTATAACTTACTTTTGCATCCACATTCTGTAACGCTAACCGATGATATAAATTTCGATATTCACAATATATAGTTTGTAGCATTGCTATTTGTTGTTGACTGATTTTTGAATCTAACACCACATTTTTTAAAGTTTCTAGCAATCTAAAATTATCCGAGTATGCGGTTAGTTCTTTATAGGTATGAGCATGTGCGAGTACCCAAAACTGTACCATGAATTCAATATCGACAATACCACCCCTGCCTTGCTTTAGGTCAAACAATGCATCGGTAGATTTATCAAGTGCATCCGCCATTTTTTGACGCATCTCCACCACTTCGGTTTTTAATTTTGTTAATTCTCTTGGCTGTTGAAGAAAATTTTGTTTAAATTTTTCAAATGCTTCGAACCCCTGCTTGTCAAACACCACTGCTCTCGCACGAACCAGTGCCTGATGCTCCCACGTCCAAGCTTTGTTTTGCTGATATTGCACAAAACTATTGAAGTCGCCAATAATTAATCCGGTTGCCCCATTAGGTCGTAGTCTTGAGTCGATTTCATATAGCGTACCTGTTGGCATAATGGTGCTCATCAATGAAATTATCTTTTGTACCAAACGCGTCATAAACAAGCCGTTATAAATTTGGCGTTTACCATCAACACCCGCCGTTTGTAACTGACTATCAATGCCAGTTGATAGGAATACAATATCTAAATCTGAGCCATAACCTAGTTCTGACCCACCCATTTTTCCATAACCTAGCACCAATAAAGGACGGCGTTTTTCGTCCACATCCGCAGGCTGTCCGTGCTTGAATAACATTGTCTGCCAGGCGTATTCAGCGGCAGCGTTTAATACCGATTCGGCTATCCATGTTAGGTAATCACTGACTTTCATTATGGGTAAATGACCCGTTAAATCAGCGGCGGCTACTTTAAAAACTTGTGCATTTTTCCATTCACGCAACTGGTTCATAAACGCTTCATCATCCTGTTGGTTTTTTAGACGAATATTTTCTGCTTCCAGCCCTAGTTGTTTTTCTTCTAGTGGATCAAATAAAATACTGCCGTCTAGTAATTGGTCAAGCAAAATGGGGCTTTTAACCAGTTGTTCAGTCAGCCACTGGCTCATTGAACAGAGCAGAACTAAATTCACTATTGCGGTTTTATTTTCAATTAACAGTACCAGATAAACACTGCGTTGCAACACACTTTCAAATAGCGATAAAATTCGTTTTAGCGTTTCAATTTGGTTGTTGTATTGTGAGATTTCTGCCAATACTTTTGGTAACACTTTTTCAAATCGCTCAATTGAACTGCTCGTCGCACGGGTGTAAACTGAGGTTAATTTGAACTGTTCAATTAGACGCATTATTTCATTATTTTCTAAAAAATCATTCTTTTCTAAAAACTCTTCGGAAATAAAATCATCTTCTTCCGTTTCCTCTGCGAAAGTTAAATCGAATTGTTGCTGTACAAACTGTCGGTGCTTATCGAGCTGTTCAATAAATGCGTCATAACCTTTAAACCCCATGCTTTCTGCAAGAAAATGTTGCTGTTCGCTTGAACTTGGCAAATCATGAGTTTGCTGATCGTTCCACTCTTGCAGACGATTTTCTGCTTTCCGCAAGAACAGATAAGCGGTTTTTAAATCGGCACTTTCTTGCTGAGTAAGATAATTTTTATCAGTACACACTTGTAACGTTTTCAGTAATGAACGACTTTGTAAATTTTTATCTCGTCCGCCATGAATCAACTGAAAAACCTGCACGATAAATTCAATTTCTCGAATCCCACCACGCCCAAGTTTAATGTTATCAAACATCTCTTTTTTCACCACTTCGGCTTGAATCATTTGCTTTAATTTACGTAGGGAATCTAGGCTTGAGTAGTCAATATATTTTCGATAAACAAAAGGACGTAAAATATCAAATAAAGCTTCACCCTCTTGTTCATCACCAGCCAAAACGCGTGCCTTGACTAGGGCATAACGCTCCCAAGCCCGACCGTGGTTTGCGTAGTAGTTTTCGAGTTCCGTAAAACTAACCGCCAACGAACCAGTATTACCAAACGGACGCAACCGCATATCCACCCGATACACAAAACCATCACCCGTCACCTCACCCAACGACCTATTCAACGCCTGACCCAAACGAATAAAAAACTGATTATTAGAAGTTTCACGCCCCTTCTCACTCACCGCATAACCCCGTTCAGGGTAAGCAAAAATCAAATCAATGTCCGACGAAAAATTAAGCTCACGACCACCCAACTTGCCCATTCCAATTACCAACATCTTCTGCGGTTCATTAGAAATCTCACCCATCGGCACACCAAATTTTTCGCACGCCCGAATATAATGCCAATCCAACGAAGCCGAAATCAACCCCCTAGCCAAATCAGACAAATCACCAATCGTCTCCACAACCTCCGAAACACCACCCAAATCACGCACCGCAATCCGCACCATTTCTCGGTTACGAATCACCCTAAGCAACTTATTAAGCTCATCAAGACCACTACAACTAGCCACCTCAACCGCAATACTATCAACCAACTCACCAACAGCATAACAACGACCAATATCAGCATTATCAAACACCGACTCATTACGATTAAACTCGCGTTGTAAATACAAACTAAATTTTAACAAATCCAAAAGCTTTTCCCTCATAAACTATCCAAAGGACTTTTAACCCCCTGCCCACCCTGCTTTAAAACATGAGTATAAATCATCGTCGTTT
>CAZQYD010000117.1:0-5071 GCA_964597465.1 uncultured Piscirickettsiaceae bacterium
TTAAGCTTTCAGCCTTGTACTTTAAAAATACAAGGCAGAAAACACAATCAAAATAACCACTATTTTCCGACGTGTTCTACTACTCTCATCATATTACATGTGTAACCGTACTCGTTATCATACCAAGCAACAATCTTAACAAATGTTGAATCTAGTGCAATACCAGCTTTAGCATCAAAAATAGATGGACGAGAATCACCACGGAAATCGGTTGAAACATTGGCTTCTTCTGTATAACCAAGAACACCAGCCATTTCACCTTCTGACGCTTTTTTCATCGCGGCACAAATATCATCGTAAGAAGCTTCTTTATTTAATTCAACAACCAAATCAACAACTGAAACATCAGAAGTAGGTACACGGAATGCCATGCCTGTTAGCTTGCCGTTAAGCTCTGGTAACACTTTACCAACCGCTTTCGCAGCACCCGTTGAAGATGGAATGATATTTTCAAGAATACCACGACCACCACGCCAGTCTTTCATTGAAGGACCGTCAACTGTTTTTTGTGTTGCGGTTGCGGCATGAACCGTTGTCATTAGACCACGCTTAATACCGAAACTATCGTTAAGTACTTTCGCAACTGGAGCAAGTCCGTTGGTAGTACAAGATGCTGCTGAAACAATTGCTTCACCTTTGTATTCGTTGTGGTTAACACCATATACGAACATTGGTGTATGGTCTTTAGAAGGAGCTGATTGAACAACTTTTTTAGCACCTGCTGTAATGTGTGCTTGACACGAATCTTCTGTTAAGAAGAAACCTGTACATTCGATAATTAAATCTGCACCAACATCAGACCAAGCTAAATCTTCAGGATTGCGTTCAGCGGTGATACGGATAGTTTTACCGTTTACCACTAGGTTACCATCTACAACATCAACCGTACCATCAAAACGACCGTGTACAGAATCAAACTTAAGCATGTATGCTAAGTATTCAGGTTCAAGTAAATCGTTGATTGCTACCACTTCAATATTTTTAAAATCTTTTGCCGCCGCGCGGAAAGCCATACGACCGATACGGCCAAAACCGTTAATACCAACTTTTATAGTCATTTATATACTCCTTGAAAAGTAATTTTAAAATATTACTTTTCGTTTTAATTTGAAATTTTTATTAATTATTTATTAAATTACTTGCCAAGCACTTTATTTGCTGTTGCAACTACATTTTCAACCGTGAAACCAAATTCAACTAGTAGGTCAGATAAAGGTGCTGACTCACCAAAAGTAGTCATACAAACTGCCGCACCATCTAAACCGATATATTTATCCCAAGACTGTTGAACACCTGCTTCAATTGCGACACGCTTTACACCCGGTATCAATACAGAATCTTTATATGCTTGATCTTGCGTATCATAAGCACAAGTTGATGGCATCGAAACAACACGGACATTAGCGTCCATTGCTTCAGCCGCTTCAACCGTTAAGCCTACTTCAGAACCACAAGAGATAAAGATAATGTCTGGCGTACCTGCACAGTCTTTAAGCACATAGCCACCTTTTTCGATGTTTGCTACTTGCTCTGCTGTTCTTTCCATTGGAGTTAAATTTTGACGAGAGAAAACTAATGCGGTAGGAGCTTTATCACGCAGAATTGCCATTTTCCAAGAAACAGCTGATTCGATTGCATCACAACCACGCCAAGTTTGAAAGCCTGGGATAACACGCATAGTCGCTAGTTGCTCTACAGGTTGATGGGTTGGACCATCTTCCCCAAGACCAATTGAGTCATGGGTATAAACATAGATTGTGCCAATTTTCATCAGTGCAGACATTCTTAATGCATTACGCATGAACTCCATAAACATGAAGAAGGTCGCACCGTAAACTTTGAAACCGCCATGAAGAACCATTCCGTTCATCATGTGCGCCATACCGAATTCACGAACACCCCAAGAAAGGTAGTTACCATCTGCATTTTCAGGCGTTACTTTTACCGTTCCAGACCAGTTTGTTAGGTTAGAACCCGTTAAGTCGGCTGAACCACCAAATAGTTCTGGTAATAAAGGACCCATTGCTTCGATGGCATTTTGCGATGCTTTACGAGAAGCTATATTTGGCATATCAGCTTGTGTTTGTGCAATGAACTTATCCATATCTGCTTCAAAGCTTGCAGGTAATGTACCCGCAATACGTCTTTCGTATTCTTTCGCTTCTGCTGGAAACGCTTTTGCGTAAGCTGCAAACTTATCATTCCATGCGGCTTCGTCTTTAGCACCTTGCTCTTTATGATCCCAACCTGCGTAAACATTATCAGGAATAACGAAAGGTTCTGCTGTCCAGCCTAATTCTTTACGCGTTAGTGCAATTTCTTCGTCTCCTAGTGGAGCACCGTGGCAATCATGCGTACCACAAAGGTTTGGCGAACCAAAACCGATCGTTGTTTTAGTACAAATTAGCGTAGGCTTATCAGTAACCGCTTTCGCTTCTTCGATTGCTTTATTAATTGCATCAGCATCATGACCATCAACATTTGGAATAACATGCCAATCATAAGAAACAAAACGCCCTGGAACGCCTTTTTCCATCCAGTCACCAATATGACCATCAATAGAGATGTCATTATCATCCCAAAATGCAATCATTTTACCAAGACCAAGCGTACCAGCCATCGCTGCCGCTTCATGCGAAAGGCCTTCCATTAAACAACCGTCACCCATAAACACATAGGTATTATGATCAACGATTTCGTGACCCGGCTTATTGAACTGTGCTGCTAAAGTACGTTCTGCAATCGCCATACCTACTGCGTTTGTAATACCTTGACCTAATGGGCCTGTTGTTGTTTCAATCCCATCTGCATAACCATACTCTGGATGCCCTGCGGTTTTCGCGTGAAGCTGACGAAATTGCTTAATGTCTTCCATGCTCAAATCAAAACCAGAAAGATGCAATAGAGAATACATTAACATTGAGCCGTGACCATTTGACAAAACGAAACGATCTCGATCAGACCATTTTGAGTTGGTCGGGTTAAATTTCATGTGGCTATTCCACAATACTTCAGCAATATCTGCCATTCCCATTGGTGCGCCTGGATGACCAGATTTAGCTTTTTGAACCGCATCCATACTTAGAACACGAATTGCATTTGCAAGTTCTCTACGAGTTGACATTGGCAACTTTCCTCAGTTTAAAAAATTTGGTATTTTGAACGCCAATCTTTATTTTTATTGTTATTTAAAATTGGCATTACTTAAAATTTGGACGGGTATTATCCCTTTTTTTGACTTTTTTTTCAAGTGTTTCTTATCACCCAAATCCACATTTACAAATTAGGACGCTAGCCCCCCTGGGTATTTTTTATTTCTAGGATTAGTTAAAACCATTAGGAACAAAAAAGCCACTTGTTTATGGAATAAACAAGTGGCTTATGTAAATATAGAGTTTACAATGATGTTTTTTACCTTTGGTTACTACTCGGTACATCGCCGTTTTTTACACGTTGTGAAAATTCTGTTTCAACCCCTAGTGCAAGACTTTTTGCCTGTTCAACCCAGTCTTCTCGTTTAATACGACCTAGAAGACCCATTTTCTCATCAACCCACACTTGCTGTTCATTTGTCCAAGATGAGATTTGATTAAAATGATAAACCCCTAAACGATTAAGGTTCATTTCAAGAACTCTTCCCACCCCTTTAATGAGGGTTAAATTGTCCTTCCCTTCCGGTCTTGCTTGGAGTAATAATGGAGGCTTATTACTACTAATGATTTCATCCTCCTTCTCCCTATTAGCTTCTTCTTCATCATTTTCACAATTACCCCTCAAAAACCAACCAATAATGCCACCAATTAACCCTGCAATCAATAGATATATAAATATTTGCCCTAATAAATAACTCATCACTTAATTCCTTTAATATTAAATTCTACTCTTCTGTTTTTTTCTCTACCTTCTTCGCTAGCATTATCTGCAATTGGATTAGATTCTCCACGCCCTATCGCTGTTAATTTGCTCGCGGCAACCCCATTTTTAACAAGATACTCTTTCACCTTTTTAGCTCGCTGTTCACTTAATTTAAGATTAAAAGAATAACTACCTATCGAGTCAGAATAGGCCTGTATTGTCACTTTTGCATCAGGACATTCTTCCATGACATCAATAAGATCTTTCAACAATGAAAAACTTTCAGGACTGACATCTGAACTATCATAACCAAAACGAATTTTATTCTTTGCCAATAATGTTTCGAACTGAGTTTGACAAAAATGAGCAGTAACGCTAGCCAACTCTTTCTTTTTCAGCACTTCTTTAACTGGCACTTCTTTAACTGGCACCTCTTCAAGGACCTCAATATTTAAAACACCAACATAGTGGCTATTTAAACCTTGCTTTAAAGCTTTCACTAAAAGCTCTCTTTGAGAAGCTAACTCAACACCTCCATCAAAACTAAATTCATTGCCATCAATATCGAAACTACCACTCTCAATACTATCAAGCATCATTAGCCCGAGCTTAGCTGTTTTAAACCAAGATTCAGGCGCTCCTTTAGCATCCTTTAAATTATTTTCAATATTTGCTGAACCAAAAATAGAACCTGCTTTATCTATTAATTTTTTATGGTCTTTTAAACCAACAAAGCCACTTAAAACAACTTTTCCAGTATCGTTTTTTTTCACCGATAAGAGAAAGTTTTCAGGAACAGAAGCAGGCAAATCTCCTATTAAATCAGCCGTCAAACTTTTATGTTCGACATCACAGACACCATCGATATTTTTTGCCATTTCGATAATCCTGTCTCTGTCTATTTGATGTGACCCTGTTAAGGTTATAATTCGAGTTAGGCCATAATCTTCGCCCTTAATGCCGACTTGAACACCAGCAAGATTATTTTGAGAATAAGCGGACTGAACTTTAGAAACTAAATCATTTTTAATGATTAACGATTTATTTGTAAAAGCAATAGATGCCAGCAAGGCAATTAAAAGTAAGCCAAGTAGTAACAAAAGTAATTTTCGCATAAGATTCCTTTAACATTTCTTTGCTTTATCATTTTAGGTTAAGGAAACGCTTAACAACCGCCAATTATTTTTTACTGGCTAAAATGCACGACAACTTCCGT
>CAZQYD010000118.1:0-5068 GCA_964597465.1 uncultured Piscirickettsiaceae bacterium
ACAACAGGGCAACCAGTGCTACGCATGGAGGCCAGTCCACGCATGTCAGAAACTAATGTGTTGTAGCCAAATGAGGTACCACGATCACAGACCATAATATGTTCATTACCAACTTCACGAGCCTTTAATACAACTTGTTCCATATCCCAAGGGGCTTGAAACTGCCCTTTTTTAATGTTTACGGGAATGCCTTGACGACATACATTTTGGATAAAATTAGTTTGACGCACTAAGAAGGCTGGCGTTTGCATGACATCTACCACGGATGCGACTTCATCTAACGGCGTATCTTCATGCACATCGGTTAAGACAGGTACACCGATTTGGTCTTTTACTTTTTGTAAAATTTCTAAGCCTTTTTCAACACCTAGCCCACGGAAACTTTGGGTTGAAGAACGATTGGCTTTATCATAAGAGGATTTATAAATAAAAGGAATGCCTAATTCAGCGGTCATTTCTTTTAACTGCCCTGCTGTATCAATTGCTAACTGCTCAGACTCAATCACGCAAGGTCCTGCAATTAAAAAGAAAGGTTGGTCAATACCAACATCAAAATTACATAATTTCATTTATTTTCCTTTTTTATGTTCGTTCGCCGCATTAACAAATGCGCTAAATAAAGGGTGCCCGTTTCTTGGTGTTGAAGTGAACTCTGGGTGAAATTGACAAGCTATAAACCAAGGATGACTAGCAATTTCAATTGTTTCTACTAGACTACCATCTTCCGAACGCCCTGCAAAAATTAACCCAGCATCGGTTAATTTAGCAACATAACCATTATTGACTTCATAGCGATGACGATGCCTTTCAAAAATCACATCTTGTCCATAAATTTTACGAATTTGACTGCCTTCTGTTAGCTGGCAATTTTGTGCACCTAAACGCATTGTGCCACCTAAATCGGTTTGTTCATCGCGTTGTACGATTTGACCCTTTTCATCTGTCCACTCTGTAATTAATGCAACCACTGGATGAGGTGTACTGGCGTTTAATTCTGTGCTATGTGCATCTTTCAGCCCCGCAACGTTTCTTGCATATTCAACGACTGCCATTTGCATGCCTAAACAAATTCCAAGGTATGGGATTTTATTTTCACGTGCATATTGAATCGCGGCAATTTTACCTTCAACGCCTCGCTCACCGAATCCGCCAGGCACAAGAATGGCATCCATTTTTTCAATGGCTGACAAGCCTTCTGTTTCCAATGTTTCGGAATCAATATGATGTATTTTTACTTTGGTTTGTTCATGAATTCCACCATGAATTAACGCTTCATTCACCGATTTATACGCTTCGGTTAAATCAACATACTTGCCGATCATTGCAATATCTACGGTTCTTTCTGGATGAAGTTGTGCTTTAACTACCTCGTCCCAATCCGATAAATTTGCAACAGGTGCATCGATACGAAAACGATTGGTTACTAGCTCGTCTAAGCCTTGCTCATGTAACATTCTTGGTACTTCATAAATCGTGCGAGCATCCAATGAATTAATTACTGCTTTTTCTTCAACATTGGTGAATAAAGAGATTTTCTTTTTCTCTGTATTTTGCAGTGGTTTTTCAGAACGACAGATTAGTATATCTGGCTGAATACCGATAGAACGCAACTCTTTAACGGAGTGCTGGGTCGGTTTAGTTTTCATTTCACCTGCGACGGCAATATAAGGCAGTAGTGTTAGGTGCATAAAAATAGCATTATCACGCCCAACCTCTACTCCTAGTTGTCTAATCGCCTCTAAAAATGGCAGTGATTCAATATCACCGACTGTTCCACCGACTTCAACTAGTGCGATATCTACACCATCTGCGGCTTTTTTAATGTTATAGATAATTTGATCAGTAATGTGCGGAATAACTTGCACCGTTCCACCAAGATAATCGCCTTTTCTTTCTTTACGAATGACTTCTTCGTAAACTTGACCCGCTGAAAAACTATTATTTTTAGTAAAATGTTTTTGAACAAAACGTTCATAGTGCCCTAAATCCAAGTCCGTTTCAGCACCATCATCAGTCACAAAAACCTCGCCATGCTGTAATGGGCTCATCGTGCCTGGATCAACGTTTATATACGGATCCATTTTTAACATACTAACGTTTAAACCACGTGCTTCTAGTAATGCACCTAAAGACGCCGCCGCAATTCCTTTCCCTAAAGAAGAAACAACGCCACCTGTAACGAATATAAATTTGGTCATAATTCACTTTAATTATTTAAATCTGTTAAGTCGAGGAAATGATTTTACCCCTCAGAATGGAGAAGTATTATACCCTATAATTTCAAGGACATTATTTTCATCACAAACAACGGGCCATCTTTTACGATTCCAAAAAACAATTTTTTGTTCTTTAAACCATTTTTTAAGTTTTTTGTCTGCAAACTCTTGTTCGTTTAAACTTCTAATCTTTAAACTATTACTTTGATATTTTTTTAACGATTCAAAAATAACTGGTTCATCAAAGCCAAACTTAATCGGTTCAAACGCCGTTAAATTTACCCTAAATTCTTCATCAAAGATAGCCAGTAAAAATAGTTTGTTTTTTTCTATATTTATTTCGAAATTTTTACCCATTTTACTGGGGTGAGCATTAGGGTTGTTATTCAACAAAGATTCTTTAACCCATTGGAATAACTCAGAGGTAAAACGAATTGAAAACTGTGCATACCGTTCATTCCAGTAACGAATTACATTACGTTGACGGGTCCAACTCATCTCAAAAACGGCTGATAAATCTAATGATAATGGTGTGAATACGCAGTTCTTTAAGTCCATTTCAGCTAAATCATTTAATAAGGTCCATTCTTCAGCCAAATTACTCGCCATTCTAGTAATATTTGCCTCTAAAACCTTACCCCCCTGGGCACTTTTTAGCAGTTTTGGAATGATTTCATGGCGAATTTCGTTCCTACTAAAAGATATATCCATATTAGAAGGATCTTCAACCCAGTTCAAGTTAAAGTGTTTTGCGTAGGCTTTAATCGCTTCAACGGGAACATTCAACAAAGGACGGGCGTGATTAATTTTTTTATCAGTGACCAACTTATTACCAGGCATGCCGAGTAAACCTTTCAAACCCGTGCCTCTGAATAAATTCAGTAAAATAGTTTCAACTTGGTCGCGTTGATGATGAGCGGTAAGTAAATGACCGCCCTCATCGCAGGATTCAAATAAAGCTTGGTAACGCTTATCTCTTGCAACCGATTCTAACCCTTGACGATTTTTAGCACCAATCGAAATCTGATAACTTTCAAAAGGGACGGATAAAGATTCAGCTAACTTTTTAGAAAACCCCTGCCAATCATCTGCTTGTTCTTGCAAGCCATGATTAACATGCACTATTTTTAATTGAATAAGAGAGTTATTTTTAGAAATTTGTTGCGTGAGGGCATGGGTTAGAACAACCGAATCAACACCCCCACTCAAACCAACCACCACAGACGTGTTAGTTGGCAAGGTATTACAAAAAGTTACAACAGCCTGAGTAACAGCTTGCCACGCAATCATCGGTTACTCGGTATAGTTACCATATTGCATATAGCGGTCATAACGTGCCGCCAATAACTCATCAACTGGTTTGTCTTTTAATAGGCTCAACTGATTTAAAATCGCCACTTTCAAAGAAGCAACTGCCGCTGAAGGATTCCGATGTGCACCGCCTAAAGGTTCTTCAACAATCACATCAACCAGTTCTAAGTCTTTCAACCTTGAAGAGGTGATACCTAAAGCCTCCGCTGCATCGGGAGCATTCGCGGCATCTTTCCATAAAATGGACGCGCAACCTTCAGGCGAAATAACAGAAAAGGTGCTGTATTGCATCATCATCATAACATCACCCACACCAATTGCCAACGCACCACCAGAGCCGCCTTCACCGATAACCGAACAGATAATAGGCACTTTTAATCCTGCCATTTCAATCAAGTTACGAGCAATCGCTTCTGATTGATTACGTTCTTCCGCATTAATCCCTGGGTAGGCTCCAGGAGTATCAATAAAGGTAATAATTGGCAAACCAAAACGTTCTGCGGTTTTCATCAAACGCAACGCCTTACGATAACCTTCTGGTTTAGGCATGCCAAAATTACGAATGATTTTTTCTTTGGTATCTCGCCCTTTTTCTTGACCAATAACCATTACTGGCAAACCATCAATTCGTGCTAAACCAGCCACAATAGCCGCATCATCTGCAAACGCACGATCTCCATGCAACTCTTTAAAATCAGTAAAAATAGCATCAATATAATCTAAAAGATAAGGACGTTGAGGATGACGTGCTACACGTGAAATTTCCACATCAGACAATTTAGAATAGATAGAACTCGTTAAACTAGCACTCTTTTTTTCTAAAGAAGAAATATCATCAACCAAATCCATTTCATCACCACCAAGGTGTCTTAACTCATCAATTTTTGCTTCTAATTCCGCAATGGGCTGTTCAAAATCTAAAAAATCTTTCATCTAATTTTCACTTCTTAAAATATAACATTCTGATAATTCTACCAAACAAGCTGTAACTCTTGTACTTAATTTTAGCTAGAACTTAAATCACTTTGATTTTAAAATCATTTTATTTTTCTACCACTATCCTCACAAATCGTCCTGTTTTTTGTTGTTCTATTAGTTTAAATCCGCAGACTTGTAGCATGTAGATAATATCTTCTGCGTGATAACGATTGTGTTCTAGGAAGTGTTCGAAAGCATTTTCTAAGTCGGCTACACTGGTTTTTTCATCGGCTACATTGGTTGCTTTATATTTGTATTCTAGGTATTCTTGCAGCGGTTGACGTACTAGATCAATTACGCAAAACCTGCCGCCTTTTTTTAGCCACTTATGTACCGATTTGAACATTTTAATTGGTTGGGTTAGTTCATGAACTACCATATTTGCCATGACCATGCTGACGGTTTCTTTTGCTATATTTGCAGTGGGATTATGCAGGTCATCTTGTATTATTTGAGCGTTTTGAGGGAGTTTAATTTTATGCTCTATCATATAATCTGCGGCATCAAGTCCATAAACATTTGAATCTGGATAACGTTTTGCACAGTCGTTAATAAACTGCCCA
>CAZQYD010000119.1:0-4956 GCA_964597465.1 uncultured Piscirickettsiaceae bacterium
TTGTTGGATCAATCAATAGGATACGCCATCTTTTCTATTTTGTCATACACCAGAATCATCATAACTCGATGGTACAATGTGGTGAAACCTGACGATTAAACGATTCCTTAAGTGTTGCCTTATTTTTGTTTTCTTAACTTTTATAATATTATTTAGGACTAAGTCATGATTGATCGCCAGTTTCCTATCACCCGAATGCGTCGCATGCGAAAAGATAGCTTTTCTCGCCGTTTAATGCGTGAAACCTTATTAACTACGAACGACCTTATTTACCCTGTGTTTGTCATTGAAGGGCATAACAAACGAGAATCTATAAAATCTATGCCTGGAGTTGAACGCTTGAGTATAGATTTATTAGTATTGGAAGTTAAAGAATTATTTGCCCTTGGAATTCCAATGTTGGCTATATTTCCAGTACCAAATTCTCAAAGCAAAAGTTTGGGTGCAGAAGAATCCTATAATTCTGAAGGCCTTGCACAAAGAGCCATTAGAGCGATTAAAAAAGCCGAGCCAGAAATAGGCGTTATGACAGATGTCGCATTAGACCCTTTTACCACGCATGGGCAAGATGGCATTATTGATGACCAAGGCTATGTTTTAAATGACACGACCATTGATGTTTTAATTAAACAAGCATTGTCTCATGTTAAGGCAGGTGCAGATGTAATTGGTCCTTCTGATATGATGGATGGTCGTATTATTAAAATTCGTGAAGCTTTAGAGGAACAAGGATATGTCCACACTAAAATCATGTCCTATTCAGCCAAGTATGCCTCAGCTTATTATGGGCCTTTTAGAGATGCAGTTGGCTCATCTAAAAATTTAGGTTCTGGAGATAAGCATACTTATCAAATGGATCCTGCCAATTCTAACGAAGCCCTTCACGAGGTTGCAATGGATCTTAATGAAGGTGCAGATATGGTCATGGTTAAGCCTGGCGTGCCTTATTTAGACATTGTTAGTCGTATTAAAAAGCAGTTTAATGCTCCCACATTTGTTTATCATGTTAGTGGAGAATATGCCATGCTAAAAGCCGCCGCTTTAAATGGTTGGATTAATGAAAAAGAAGTGGTACTAGAAACACTTCTTAGTTGTAAAAGAGCGGGAGCGGACGGTATTTTAACTTATTATGCTAAAGAAGCTGCTATCTGGCTAAATGAAAAAGAGGACTAAAAATATGACAGACAAATATGCGGTAGTAGGCAACCCTATCTCCCACTCTAAATCCCCCCTAATTCATCGACTATTTGCAGAACAAACACAGCAAAATCTCATTTATGAAGCTCTTCTTATTGATACTGAAAATACCAGCTTTCAATATGAAGTTGAATTTTTAAAAGCACAAGGGTATCAAGGCATCAATATTACCGTGCCTTTTAAACTAGACGCTTTTGAATATGCTGATGAGCTTACCCCGCGAGCCCAAATAGCCCACGCTGTAAATACTTATATTTTTCGTGAAGACGGTACAATTTTAGGTGACAATACCGATGGTGAAGGTTTAGTGTCTGATATTGAGAAAAATACCCAGAAAGATTTTGCAAATAAGAGTATTTTGATTTTAGGTGCAGGCGGTGCAGTACAAGGAGTTTTAGAGCCTATTCTTTCAAAAAATCCCGCTTCAGTACATATTGCTAACCGCACTGTAAAGCGAGCCGAAGTATTAGGAGAGAGGTTTAAAACAGAGACTCCTATCACTGCAAGTGGATGGCAAGAAATCCCTCATCATAATTTTGATATTATTATTAACGGTACTTCTGCTAGTTTAGAAAACAAAGTCCCCCCTGTTTCATCTCAAATTATTGGAGCAGAAAGCCTAGTCTATGACATGATGTACGGAACAGAACCCACTGTTTTTATGGACTGGGCAAAACAGGCACAGCCAACTTGTCAAACTAGAGATGGCTTAGGGATGTTAGTGGGTCAAGCAGCCGAAGCATTTTATCAATGGCGAGGTATTAGACCCGAAACAAGCTCAGTTATTGCAGCCGTTCGGGCTGTAGAAAAATCTTAACAGCCCTAAAGTTTTATAAAATACAAGCTTCAAAAAATAAAGGTTTTTTTTACTTCGATTTTATAAAAAACTGTAATTGTTGAGTAGTTTCTTAATATATCGAATTTATTATGTGTTTAAAGCTTCCGTTACAATATCTTTAGCTTCTTTTAAAATGCGATTAAGGTGGTCTTCATCTTTAAAGCTTTCAGCATAAATTTTATAAATATCTTCTGTTCCAGAAGGACGAGCGGCAAACCAGCCGTTTTCGGTGGTTATTTTTAGACCACCAATTGCGGCATTATTTCCTGGAGCATGGCTAAGTTTAGAAGTGATTTTTTCACCTGCTAAAAGCTCTGTTTTTACCAGGTCTGGTGAAAGATTACTTAGTTTTTCTTTATCTTCGCGGTTAGCTGGTGCATCAGTACGGCGATAAATAGGGTTGCCAAACTTTTGGGTAAGGTCTTTATAAAGATCTCCAGGGTCTTTTCCTGTTACAGCCGTTATTTCAGCAGCCAATAAGTTCATAATTATGCCATCTTTATCTGTGCTCCAAGCACTACCATCCATGCGTAAAAAAGAAGCTCCCGCAGACTCTTCTCCACCAAAAACCAATTTTCCAGATACTAAACCATCTACAAACCATTTAAAGCCAACGGGTACTTCAGATAAGTTTTTGTCGAGCGATTCAACCACCCGATCAATCATCGAGCTAGAAACGAGGGTTTTGCCAATTTTGCTGCTACTAGGCCATAGTGGTCGGTGAGTAAGTAAATATTGAATGGCAACGGCAAGATAGTGATTTGGGTTGAGTAACCCTGATGATTTGGTAACAATGCCGTGGCGGTCAACATCTGGATCATTGCCAAAAGCAAGGTCGTAGTTATCTTTTAGATTAATAAGGCTTGCCATAGCATAGGGTGATGAGCAGTCCATGCGAATTTTACCGTCTTTATCAACGGACATAAAAGAAAAGGTTGGATCGACTGTTGTGTTGACTATTTCTAGGTCAAGCCCGTAATAATCAGCAATGGGCTGCCAAAAATTAATGGCAGCTCCACCGAGAGGGTCGATGGCAAGCTTTAATCCTGCTTTTTTTATCGCTTGCATATCCACTACATTTTCTAAGTCTTTAACATAGGGCATAACCAAATCTTGCTGGGTAATATATTTTGATGCCATAGCTTCTGCAAGAGGCAAAATATCCACTTCTTCCATGCCTGCAATAATAATTTCATTGGCACGATTTTGAATAAGAGTGGTGGCATCAGAGTCGGCAGGACCACCATTTGGAGGATTGTATTTAAAGCCCCCATCTTGTGGAGGATTGTGAGAAGGAGTGATGATGATTCCATCTGCTAAGTCTTTACTGCGATCTTTGTTATAAGTGAGTATGGCATGAGAAATAACAGGGGTTGGCGTATAGCGCCCGTTATTTTGAATAATAACATGGACTGCATTGCCAGCAAACACCTCAATTGCAGTTGCATGGGCTGCTTCTGATAAAGCGTGGGTGTCCATTCCTATAAATACAGGGCCGGTAATGTTTTGACTATCACGGTACTCGATAATAGCTTGAACAATTGCAGCAATATGATTTTCATTAAAGGCTGCTTTGCTAGAAGATCCTCTATGTCCAGATGTGCCAAAAGAAACGGCTTGATCAGGGTTGTTTGGATCAGGGCTTAGGCAATAATAATCGGTCATGAGCTTGGGTATGTTTTCTAGCAATTCTTGCGGTGCGGGCTTACCAGCATAGGGTGAGAGTGTCATGATAGTTCCTTTTAGGAGGCGTTTTTTACCAGTATAAAATAATTTTAGTTATTAAGCGATGCCTTTATTTTTTGGTAGCGTAAAGTTTGTTCTGTAAATTTAGGAAAAGCAATTTTTAGTGAATAACGATCGAGTTTACTTGAAAAATATGCAGATCTGCTTTAATTTAGTTTTACCACAAATTTAAACGGAAGAGACCTACATGGAAAATAATACAGCAACAAACTCTATTTTTGAAATTATTCAACAAAATGATTTACAAGGCATGGAGAAAGCCATGACTATTTTAATCAACGAAGCGATGCAGATAGAACGATCAAAACACCTTCAATGCGAACCATTTGAACTCTCAGACAACCGCCTTGATTATGCTAATGGTTTTAAGCCTAAAACTCTCAATACTCGTTTAGGATCTTTAGAATTAGAGGTTCCGCAAACGAGGATTTCTAATTTCTACCCGAACTGCCTAGAAAAAGGTCTTCGCAGTGAAAGAGCTTTAACCATTTCACTTGCTGAAATATATGTACAAGGCGTATCCACCAGAAATGTCACCAAAATTGTAGAGCAAATGTGTGGTTTTAGCGTCAGTTCAAGCCAAGTAAGTGAGGAGGCTAAAGAGATTGATAAAGATGGTAAGCGGGATGTTCTTGGCTTTGATGTTTCTCTGAGCGAAGCGGAGGTTCATTGGCAATATTTTTTTAAATCATTAATGGAACGCGGAATGACAGGACTAAAAATGGTGACAAGCAACTCACATAGTGGTTTAAAGGCTGCACATCAAGCGGTTATGCAGAGTGTTTCCTGGCAGAAATGTCAATTCCACCTATAACAAAAGAGAATGCTACTCGCCTAACTCATATGGATGACCAAATTCTCACGCTATATGCCAAAGGAATGAGTACCCGAGATATTACGGCAACATTCAAGGAAATGTACGGAGCAGAAGTCTCACCGACACTGGTATCTAAAGTTACTGAGCGAGTTTCTGAAAAAGTAATTGAATGGCAAGAACGCCAATTAGATGAGGTTTATCCAATCGTCTATCTTGATGGCATTGTAATTAAAGTTAGGAAAGATAAACGAGTCATTCGCAAAACCATGTATGTTGCACTTGGTGTTAATCTTGAAGGAAAAAAAGTGGAGTTGCTACACTAAACCGACACAAAGAAATGAGATAATCTCACCACTTT
>CAZQYD010000120.1:0-4929 GCA_964597465.1 uncultured Piscirickettsiaceae bacterium
CTTAGTATTAAAAGGTGTTTTAAAAAAACTGAATTATCTAGCATTAAAGAATATAAAATTGTAAAAACAGTGATATCATTAAGCTCCCAGTGGTAGATTAATAATTATATTCAACCTAAAGTTATGAGTAGGTACTTAGGTACTATAGAGAGAAAACATCCATTGAAAGAGCCTAGCCAAGTTGAAAATATAACACCAATTGAGGATTCAAAGGAATCTTTTGAATACCAAGATGCCTTATTAAGTTGTTTGGTTATTTATGCTAAGATGAACCGCAATCCTCGTTCTAAAGATGCTCTGATAGCGGGTTTACCCCTTGACCCTAATAACAAAATATCACCTGAGTTATTTATTCGTGCAGCCGAACGCGCCAATATCAATGCCACTTTCAAAAAACGCTCTATTTCTAAAATACCTAACCTAGTACTTCCTTGTATTTTACTTTTAAAAGACGACCAAGCCTGCATTCTAGAGCATATCGACACACAAAAAGGCACTGCATCTATTATTTTATCCGATGCCACTGAAGGGCAATTAAATGTTAAATTAGATCAACTCAATGAAGACTATATTGGCTATGCCATCTACCTTACTGAAAAATATAACAATGAATCTAAAAAAGAAAATCTAGTCCAAGCTCAAAAAGGACATTGGTTTTGGCAAACACTTTGGGAAAATAAAAGTATTTATAGAGATGTATTAATTGCCTCTGCCGTCATCAATATATTTGTACTTGCCAACCCTTTATTTGTCATGAATGTCTATGACCGTATCGTCCCTAACAATGCCATAGAATCCCTATGGGTACTAGCCATAGGAATTACTGTTGTTTATCTGTTTGATATTTTACTCAAATTTTTACGCTCCTACTTTTTAGAAATTGCGGGGAAAAAAAGTGATGTCATTATGTCCTCTAAGCTGTTTGAACAAACCTTAGGCCTAACCATGGCTAACCGTAATGTTCCCGTTGGTGTATTTGCCAATAACTTAAAAGAATTTGACAGTATTCGAAACTTTTTTACTTCAGGTTCAATTGCATCCATTGTTGACCTACCCTTCGTTATCATTTTTTTACTGGTAATATTTTTTATTGCAGGCATAATCGTGCTAGTTCCTATTGCAATCATTGTCATTACTTTACTTTACAGTTTATTAATGAAAGGTCCTATCCAAAAAAGTATAGAAGAAACCTATGAATCTCAAAGCCAAAAAAATGCCATTCTAATTGAAACTCTAACTTCAATTGAAACCATTAAATCTTTAGGCGTTGAATCCCACTCACAATGGAAATGGGAACAAGCCGTGGGTGAAATTGCCAAAACCAGCATTAAAGCCAAAATGCTGCAAAGCTCAATTGGTCGCATGACAGGGTTTATGCAGCAAATAAGCACCGTCGTTATTATTTTAACAGGGGTTTATTTAATTACTGGCGGCCTTTTAACGATGGGAGGACTTATTGCAACCGTTATGCTTTCTCAACGAGCCATTGGTCCTATGGGGCAATTTGCTAACCTTACCACCAGCTACCAACAAACCAAATCTGCTCTAGACACCCTTAATGATCTTATGCAACAAGACATTGAGCGCCCAATTGATAGTCAATTTATTCAACACCCAGTGTTTGATGGTAAAATTGAATTTATTGATGTCACCTTTACCTATCCAGATGAAACTAAACCTGCCTTAAACAACATCTCTTTTACATTAAATCCTGGAGAAAAACTTGCCATTATAGGCAGAATTGGCTCAGGAAAATCTACCATTGAAAAACTGATACTTAACTTCTATAAAGTAGATTCTGGCAGCATTCTATTAGACGGAATTGATATTTCACAGCTTGACCCCTCTGAATTACGCCGAAACATCAACTATGTCCCTCAAGATGTCGTATTATTTAAAGGAACACTGAAAGAAAACATCGCTTATCGGGCGCCTTTTGTTGAAGACGAAGATATTATAAAAGCCGCTAAGATTGCTGGCGTAGATGAATTTGCTAAACGCCATCCACTAGGTTATGGCATGGCGATCAGTGAAGGGGGTAAATCTCTTTCTGGCGGGCAACGCCAAAGCATTGGCGTTGCCCGTGCTCTTTTACTTGACACCCCTATTTTCTTGCTTGATGAACCCACTAATGCCATGGATTCAAAAACTGAGCAAATCATGATTGATAGACTAAAAAAAGGGACTCTTAAGAACACCTCCATTGTAGTCACCCATAAAATGAGCCTTTTACAATTAGCCGACAGACTTATTGTTATGGATCACGGTAAAATAATTGCCGATGGCCCTAAAGCTACCGTATTGGAAGCATTAAAAACGGGAAGAATAAACAAATAATTTACCATGAAAGACACTCAGACAAATAAAAAAATCAAAAAAGAGCAGATCTCAGATAATGACATTGCCTATATGTCTGGTCTCAGTCAAGCTGCACTAGAAAAACCTACTTTTAAATCGCAGTTAATTGTATGGGTAATACTCCTTGTCGTTATTTGGCTTATTGTTTGGGCAAACTATGCAGAGTTAGATAAAATTGTAAGAGGCGATGGCAGAGTTGTTCCCGCAACCAGCGTTCAAATAGTTCAAAATTTAGAAGGCGGTATTATTGAAGATATTCTTGTACGTTCAGGAGACCTTGTTAAACAGGGAGAGGCCTTAATAAGACTAGACAACACTCAGTTTGCAGGCATATTTGGTGAAGCCATAGCAGAACAAAACTCCTTAATAGCCAAATCTGTTCGCTTACACGCCGAAGCAAAAGATACTTCATTTAAAATGCCAAAAACTTTTGAATCACAAGAACTTGAAGAAATTTTTAAACGAGAATATACTCTCTATCGTAACCACATGATTCGTTTAGCTACCAGTGAAAAAATCATTAAACAACAAATTGTGCAAAGTAACACAGAACTAAAAGACGCCTTCTCTCAAAGAAGGCAGTTGCAAAAATCTTTTGACCTCTTAACAAAAGAGGTTAATATCATGAAACCCCTAGTCAAACAAGGCATTGCCTCTCAAGTAGATTTACTACAAATTCAACGCGAAAAAAATGATACTTTTGGTAAACTACAAGCGGTTAAACACTCTATTCCAAAATTCCAATCCATTATTAAAGAGTCTGAACACAAAATCAAAGAAGCAACACAAAAATTCCAAAATGAATCACAAGAACAACTCAACCAAGTTCTTGCACAAATCCTTCAAATTGAACAATCACGAACTGCTTTAGAAGATAAAGTTCGTCGTACCAGCATTACTTCTCCCGTTACAGGCGTGATAAGCGAGCTATTAGTATCCAGCATTGGTGAAGTTATTCAGCCAGGCAGCGACTTAGCTAGGATTATCCCTGAAGATGATTCTCTGGTATTAGAAACTAAAATTTTACCCTCTGATATTGGATTTATTCACACAGGACTCAATGCAAAAATAAAGTTTACTGCCTATGACTTTGCGATTCACGGAGGTCTAGAAGGTACAGTAGAAAGAATTTCAGCCGATACTATTACTGATGAAGAAGGCAATAGCTTTTTTATTGCCCGTATCAAAACGCATGAAAAACATTTAGGAACTAAGGAAAACCCACTTTATTTAATGCCAGGCATGACAGCAACCGTAGATATTATTGTTGGACAACATTCAGTTTTAGACTATTTAGTCAAACCCATTATCAAAGCAAGAGATGTTGCTTTGAGAGAGTCATAAGAAACTTTTGATTAGATCAAAAACATTAATAACGAATATTAATAACGGAAATTTACCTTTATGAAACAGCTTATCATTTACTCTCATGACCCTCATGTTATAAAACATTGGAAGGGCATTAAAGATTATTCGTTAAAGCAGTGCAATGATTTAAAGAGACTGAACCTACAAACTCCGTTACCTGGCACGATTGTTCTAATGCATTTAACAACAGAAGAAAAACAACTTCCTCAAATGAAAGCCTTAGCAGAACAAGGTTTTAATATCATTGCTTTCTCAAACACTCCCACCTCTCAAGAAGGAGTAAACCTTTTTAAAATTGGCATAAAAGGCTACCTAAATACATTTTCAACCGCTGTACTCATTCAACAATCTATTGAAGTCGTCACTAATGGAAATGTTTGGCTAGGGCAACTCGTTTTAAACGCCATGATATTAAACCTTTCCCAAAAAACACCTCCTAGCCAAAAATGGAAAATCCTGCTCACTAAAAGAGAAATAGAAGCGGCTACAGAAATTTTACAAGGCAAAAACAACCGTGAAATAGCCTTTACCTTAAATATTACAGAGCGTACCGTAAAATCTTATGTTCACAAATTATTTGAAAAATTTGATGCAAAAGACCGACTAGATCTTGTACTTAAAATTCAAAACTGGAAATAACAAACCTCTCTTTATCTCCAAGCTATAGACTAATCTTGTAAGCAATTTTGTGTAAATGTGGCAGGAATCAGGTCTTTTATTTTGCACCACCAACAATTCTACTAATTAACGAATAATGTAAATCAAAAAAATGTCCAATTTCTTGTAGCGTATAATCACCACTTTTATAAGCTAACACGACTGCCTCATTCCGTGTTTTTGGAGCCTGTAAATAATTCTGTGTAAACGCCCATAATTTAAAATACCTTAAAAAAACCAAGGCTATCATCTCAATCATAATTTTGGTCACGGTAAAAAAACCTCAGTCATTAATTATGTATTTGCTCACCTTGCTGGCATTTTTCTTTCATCAGATTTTTGAGCTATCAGACCCTGATTACCAATTGTGCCGTAAAAGCTATGTTAATAAACTGGTTTTGTGGGAAACTTTTAGAACATTGATTATTTATTTTATCTTCGATACTTGGGATGAGGCTTTTGCCAAGTTGCTGGAAGGCCGGGCAAACGCTAAGGTTTATCAAAAAAATAAATAGTCCACTCTGCTAGAGCTACTGAGCATTGAAA
>CAZQYD010000121.1:0-4905 GCA_964597465.1 uncultured Piscirickettsiaceae bacterium
CGTTGAGGAAGATGCGTATTGTAAGGAGTTTTGGTTTCTTTGCAAGGGTTATTTTGAGTTTTTAATTAAAAAGTACCCAGGGGGGTAGTTTTGTCATTATTTTTTTGCCTTTTAAGTATTTTTTTATATAATAAAACAATTAGATAGCTAACTTACAAGGAGTTTCATGCTCTCTCAAACTTATTTCACTGTTTTATATATTGGTACAAGTAAGACCTTACCTAAGCTTATTAACCAGCTTGCAAAAGATGCTACATTTTCTATTAAACTAGAGTTGGTTGACAACTATGATAGTGCTGTTGATTTTTTTAATGAAGTTTATGCGGACTACCAAAATAAAACTTTGTGTATTTTTGACTTGAGCCAAGTCGAAAACGAAGGCGTTGTACTTGAGTACATTAACACTGAGTACCCTAATACTAAAACTATCATCCTTTATAAAGATAAACCTTGGAGTAACTCGCTTAGCTTACTGAACAATCAACTTGTTGATGGTATGGTGAACAACACAGATTCAGAACTGATAGTAAGTGTATTGTCTAAAAACTTAAACGAAATGCTCCGATTAGACCAACTTGAAATTGAAAATACCCGCTTAACAACTGAGTTAAAAGAAGTTAAACAAAAATTGAGCCTACGCACTACGGAGTTAACTAAAAAAAATATCGCTCTGCAAGATTTATCTGTCACCGATAAACTTACCCAGATACCTAACCGTTTAAAGCTAGATGAACAATTTAACTTTAGCCTTCAGTCTTGCGAGCGTTATCAAAATAATTTTTCGATTATTCTTTTGGATATCGACCATTTCAAGCAGGTTAACGATACTTTTGGACACCAAGCTGGCGATGATGTTTTAGTGACCCTTGCTAAGATATTAAAAAACAATTTACGTAACACTGATATGGTTGGGCGATGGGGCGGAGAGGAGTTTTTAATTCTTTGCCCGAATTCTAACCTTGAAATGTCCGTTGTGCTTGCTAACAAGCTCAGAAAACTAATTGAAGACCATCCGTTTGATGTGGTAGAAAAAATTACCGCTTCTTTTGGTGTGACGACTTTCAGAAAAAATGACACTGAGACAATTATGCTTGCTCGTGCCGATGAGGCGTTGTATGAGGCAAAAGAACAAGGCAGGAATATCGTTATCGAACGCTAAATTCAATGCAAGTTACTTCGCCTTTTTTGCCATTTCATGTGGGGTTAGGTGTAAATACTGTTTTTGTGTTAGCCAACCGATTATCACTAGCAAGCTAATTCCAGCTAGCAAGCTACTAAGCCATAATTCTAAACTTAACTGGGGCGTGATGTTTAGTGAGAAGTAACTAATCAACATACTGGTTATTTGCGAAAGAGTGGCTGCGAGTAGCCCAGCGAAACCACCGAGTAATACAAACTCCATTAAGCCAATTTTTAATACCTCGTGATAACTCGCTCCCATCGTCCTTAGCAACAACCAGCTTTGAACTCTTGTTTGTTGACTAGATAGCGTAGCGCTAAATAGCACAATCAAGCTGGCGAATAAGGTAAAGAGGTATAGTCCTGAGACCGCCCAGCTTGCTTGAGCCATAATCGTTTGAATTTGTTGCATTATTTTTTGTGCATCAATTAGCGTTACGCCGGGCACATTAACTGCAAGTGTTTTGATAAGTTGGCTCGTTGCAGTGTGCGAATCCTTCAATCGAAAATTACCTAGGTATGAAATGGGGAGTTGATGTTGGCTAGATTCTAAGATAAAGAAAAAATTTAGACGTAGGGTTTGCCACTTCACTTTGCGAATGCTTTGAACTTGATAATCGACATCTTGACCACTAAAATTAAATGTCACAACATCATTTAGTTTTATATTAAATAATTCGGCGATACTTGATTCAACCGATACTTTCGGTAACTTAAAGTTTGTCGCATCGATTTGACTAACGACCTTATTATAGGTGACAGGAAAATCCATCACGCCAATATTGGCTTCTCGCTCTAGCAATCGTCTTGCCCTTGTTGCGGTTTGTTTTTCGATGTCTAGTGACTGTTGATTAATAGCGACTAACCGCCCTCTTGCCATCGCAATCAGCTCTGCTTTGATTTGATGCTGTTCTAAAATTGTTAGCACTTGTTTTTTCTGTTCTGGTTGGATATTCATTACAAAAGTATCTGGGCTGTTTTGTGGTAACGACATTTGCCAGTTTTGTAATAAATCTTGCCTAACAAACGTCATCAACATTAATACAAATAAAACTAACCCAACTGAAATTAATTGCATTTTTACCAAGGGAGCTTCTCTTGTTAAGGCTGAAAGCGAGATTTTTAACCAACCTTTACTCGACTTTTGCCAATAGGCAACCAATGCTAATAAAACGATTGCTGACAAATACAACGCTCCACTAACCACCAATAAACCTAACAGAACCCACGTAACATAACCCGTCACTGAGATGACTAAAATGGTAATTAGTGCAAAACTAACCAACCAAGCCATAGTATTTGACGATGATTGGGCGGACTTTAACAAGGCTAAAGGTGATGTTTGCACTGCTTGAGTGAATGCCTGCCAAGCAAACCCCCATAAAACTAACACTCCCATTAAAAACCCGTGAAAATGAATCCAGCCGATATTGGGTGAAATGACGGGTGAAAAATAATCTGCTAAGAAAGGTAAAACCAGTTGAAATAAAACACTGCCTAGAATAACGCCTAACAAACTTGCCGACATCGCTAGCCAACTTAACTGCCAAGCAAACAATCTAAAAATTTGTTTTCGTTCTGCGCCGTAAGAACGCATTAACGCAATCGATGCTTGCCACCTTTGTAGGTAAAAACGACTAGCGATTAAGATGGATAAACCTGCTACCAATATTGCTGATAATGCCGCGAGGTCTAAAAACAACCATGCGGTATCAAGCGATTGGGCTAAGTCTTGACTAGGAGAGCGTGCTGAAAGAACTTGTAGGTGCGGGCTATTTTCTTTTTCAATCAAGACTGCAAAATGTTCAACGGCTTGTGGTGTTCCTGCAATGGCAAGTTGATAGCTGACTCGGCTACCCGCCCCCTTCAACTGTGTTGCCGACAAACTAGCAAGTGGTATTAATATTTTCGGTGCAAACGCGCCGCTAAAGCCAATTGATTTTGGTTGAAATTCGCCGGCGACACGAAAGCTGCTTTCACCTAATTGTATTTGGCTATTTTCAGCTAGGTTCATTAAAACGGTTAAAGAGGGTTGAACAAATGCTGTTTGCTGATTCGTTGATTGGGTTGTTAAAAACTTTGGCGTCTCTCCTCGTAAAGGAAAACTATCGGAAACCGCTTGTAGTTGTACTAGCTGGAACTCATCTCCGCTTAACGCCATCGTCATCATGGTTTGCGATTCTGCTGTTTTCAGCTTGAGTAGTTTAGCTTCTTCAAGCCATTTAGCATCAATCGGGCGAGAACTCTTCAAGATAAAATCAGCTCCCAAACTATCAGCCGCCTGTGCAATCATGCTGTCTTTTACCGTTTTGGCTAACAATTCGACCAGCGTAATACTACTACTGGCAATCATCACCGCTAACATCAGCCATAACCAATCGCCACGCCTCAAGCCTCTAAAAAACCATTTTGAAGCGGTTATTCCGTCCTTTAATCGGCTTAATTTATTCAGTGTCATTTACGTTTCCAACTTTCCATGCTGTAAGTTGACCATTCGCTGACATTTTTTGGCAAAGTCCAAATCATGGGTAACAATAATTAAGGTAGTGCCAATTTCTTCGTTTAAATCAAACAATAATTGTTGTATTTGCATCGCGGTGGTTTCGTCAAGGTTTCCTGTTGGCTCATCGGCAAATAAAAGTTTTGGTTTGGTGACAAACGCACGAGCAATCGCCACTCGTTGTTGTTCTCCACCTGAAAGTTGCGATGGCAAATGCTGTAATCGTTTTGCCAAGCCAACTTTATCTAACGCCTCTTCTGCAAGTTGTTGGGAATTTTCAAACTGGAACAACTCTAACGGCATTAACACATTTTCTAACGCCGTCATGCTTGGCATTAATTGAAAATCTTGAAAAACAAACCCGACTTGCTTTGCACGCAACCTTGCTCTTTTATCATCACTTAGTTCTGATAACGATTGCCCAAACAGTTCAATTTCACCATCGCTACACAATTCCAAGCCAGCCATTAATGCTAAAAGTGTTGATTTACCAGAACCGGAACGCCCAATAATGGCTAATCGTTCACCTTGATGGACAGAAAGCTCACAGCCATTTAGAATAGACAGTTCTTCACTTTCAGACGGCTCATGACTATGCACGCTATAATGTACTTTTTTCAAATTCAAAATCGTTTCTTTCATCTTACTCTTTTCTTCTTGATTTTTATTACTAGCTATTCTAGTGTAATCAAAGCCGAAACGGAAAATTTATTAGTGCTAGGCGATAGCCTAAGTGCGGCTTATAAAATGCCCGTAGAAAAAGGCTGGGTTGCGTTAATGCAGCAAAGATTAAAAGAAAAAAACATAACTGTTATCAACGCCAGTATCAGTGGAGAAACCACTTCAGGCGGCAAGAATAGACTATCTGCACTACTAAAGCAATATCAACCTAAATGGGTCATTGTCGAACTAGGTGCGAATGATGCCCTGCGTGGACAAAATTTAAAACATACCAAGAAAAATCTACAACAAATCATCAGCGAAAGCCAAGCACAAGGAGCAAAGGTTTTATTATTAGGCATTAAACTACCGACCAATTACGGCAAAGCCTACGATAAGATGTTACAACGTATGTATCAAAGCATTGCAACCAAAAATGAATTATTATTTGACCCGTTCTTCTTAGAAACCGTTGCCCTAGAACCCAATATGATGCAACACGATGCACTACACCCAAACGCCAACGCACAGGTTTTGATTCTAAAACGTCTTAAACCGTTAATAGA
>CAZQYD010000122.1:0-2136 GCA_964597465.1 uncultured Piscirickettsiaceae bacterium
GAACTTAAATCATAAAGAAAAGGGAAAAACATGATACCAGTATTACCAATTTTAGGGGCGTTAGCTACCATTGTATCCAATATTAAAACTTTTATTGCCGTTGTAGGGCCAGCGGTTACTAATACTGCCATCAAAATTGTAGAACTGGCAAAAACACACCTGCCCACAATCGTTAAATATGTGGAAACTTTTGCCAAGAGCATGCAAATTTTGTCGGCAAATGAAACCATAGAAGACATGGGTCGTAAAGCCTTGTTGTCAGATAAAAAGCCAGAAGACTTTGACACCAAGCAGGACTATATCGACCACCTTCGCCATAAGGTTCAAACCAACCCCGAAAAAATTAAAACCGAAACCCAAATCAACAAGCTCACCAACCTTGCCCTGGGAGCAGCAATCATCATTAAAACCATTAATGAAGTCAAAGAAAGCGATGTTCCCATTAAAGTCTGGGTATCGATTGCCAAACTAGGCTTGAAGCAACCCGAAGCAGAAGCATTGCTTGATAGCTTTAAAGATTCTTATGACGCCCTCAATGACTACCTTGTCGGGCAGCAAAACCCAGAGCAAGAAATCAGTACAGGGGATAAGATTACTGAAGTATTCAAAGAAATTTACCCAGAACTTTCTAATACCGAAATTGATGCCAAAGTAATGCGACTTGAGCTATTTGAGGATAAAAAATGAACACTTGGCATTTTGAAATTACCTACCGAGACGGGCTAGTGTCGGTTTTAGAGTACCAAGACAATAAAACTCTTACACTTAAAAACAATGGAGAAGAATCATGGGATTTTTCCCCAAACTTTTGGCAATGGCTAAAAGAAAAAATTAGCTACAATGGCGAACCAATTAGTTTTGTGATTATCAGCGATGAAGGTTTATTTGACCATCCGCCGTCTAGTTTTAAACTGGCAGACCACAATACCTGCTACCAATGTATAACAAAAGATGACTCTATCCAAGCCTATCCTAAGCTCTCAACCGAACCTGAAAAACAAGTTGTTTCGGAGCCTCCACTTCAACCCAAAACTAAATCAGGTAGTTTGCAAGGCTACTTTGTTGGCAAAACCCAAAAATACCAAGAGAGTAAATAATGGACAAGGACATTGCAAAAACAAATAAAAAAGCACTGCTTAAGCTTTTGCAAGACCCAGAAATTGTGCAACGAATTCAGCAAATTGTGCAAGAAACCAGTGCTGAAATGACCGTCCTAACGGCATTGCCAAGTGCCGAAGAAGCACAGATAAAACAGCAGCAAAATCAGATAACGGAGCTAGAAACAGAACTTAAGGAAAAAGACAGTATGATTAAAGAGCTAAAAGCATCGTTGCAAAAAATAACAGGCTTTTTTAAGCAAGAAGAGCAAGAAAAGCAAGCCCTACAAAAAGATTTTAACCAAGCTAAGCAACAAACCCAAACCCTGCAAACCAAGTTTACAGAAAACCAAACCCAAACCCAAAATCTTGAAAAACAGGTGCAACAACTGCAAGACCAGCTTAAGCCCATGCAACCACTTTTAGAAGCGTATGCAGGCTATCAACAGCTTAGCTCCAGCACACATAAATCGTTGCAAGGTATTTTTTATGAAGAGGGTTTCACCGTATTTATCGCCGCAGGATTGCAACAAAAAAATATTGAAGCACTACATGACTACCTTAAAAATGAAATTATGGAAAATCACAATCCCGACCAAGTATTTCTAATCACATTGTTTAATCACCTTCTGTCACTCTTTGTACAAGGAATTCCCAAATATGTTATAGATATGCCCACGGGTCAAACATTTAACCCCGTTCAGCATATTAAAACGCCAAGCTCAGCCCCCGCAGGCAACATCAAAAAGGTAGTGCTTCCCGGCTGGAAGCTACAAAATAATCAAAAAATAATCAAGCAAGCCATTGTGCATTTATAAAGAGATAAAGTAATGACTACAAAGTTAATAAATGAAATATATTTAGATAAAAATACGACACTAGCCTTGCTGAATCAAGAAAATGACACAACCTTTCAAGATCATAGTTCACAGGTTAAAAGCGTTGCTTTCAGTAGCGATGGTCGTTATTTGGCTTCGGCTAGTAGAGATAAAACGGTGAAGCTCTACGATGTGCAAAGCAAACAACTACTGCATAGCTT
>CAZQYD010000122.1:2236-4833 GCA_964597465.1 uncultured Piscirickettsiaceae bacterium
GTGAAGCTCTACGATGTGCAAAGCAAACAACTACTGCATAGCTTTCAAGATCATAGTTCACTGGTTAATAGCGTTGCCTTCAGTAGCGATGGTCGTTATTTGGCTTCGGCTAGTGTTGATAACACGGTGAAGCTCTACGATGTGCAAAGCAAACAACTACTGCATAGCTTTCAAGATCATAGTTCACTGGTTAATAGCGTTGCCTTCAGTAGCGATGGTCGTTATTTGGCTTCGGCTAGTGTTGATAACACGGTGAAGCTCTACGATGTGCAAAGCAAACAACTACTGCATAGCTTTCAAGATCATAGTTTACGGGTTTATAGCGTTGCCTTCAGTAGCGATGGTCGTTACTTGGCTTCGGCTAGTGAAGATAAAACGGTGAAGCTCTACGATATTAGAAAATTTATATTGGCTCATGAAGTTGGCTTGGGAGAAATTACTTACTCCTTTCCCTTGTTGATGGAGCAAGTGAACAAACATTATCTTTTGGAAGACAACTTGCGTGCAGACTTGGATCCTTATAACGCCAAAATACTTACCGATACCAATCTGGGGCACTGGAGTCTATGGGATGCTATGCCTACTAGTGAAACGGTCAAAGTAGTCTTGAAGGAGCCTTTGGTCGCTCGAAACCCGCAAAGCAGTGTGGTAGATGGTTTAGTAGGCATTGATTTTGGAACCAAAAGCACCGTGGTGGTTTATCAAAAAGAGACGGTAGATATTTTTCCCATGCGGGTGGGTACAGGTCGGTTGAGCCAAAAAGTAAGCAGAAAAGACTATGAAAACCCCACTGTCATGGAATGTATCAACCTTACAGATTTTATGGCAAACTATCAAGCTAGTGAAGGGCGACCCCTTACATGCTGGGGAGATCTAACCATTTCGCACACCGCTGCCAACAGCATGATAAACAGTGCTTCTAGCCATTTTAATACCTTTGTTAACGAACTCAAGCAGTGGGCAGGCGATAAAAACCGCAAGCTTAAATTGCTAGACAGGCAAAACACAGTATTTGACCTGCCAGCCTTTTTAGACTTGGCAGAAGATGACCTTAACCCTATTGAATTGTATGCCTACTATCTAGGGCTGTATATCAACAATCAAAACAATGGTATTTTCCTTAACTATACACTCTCATTTCCAGTTACTTATGAAAAGGCCGTTCGTGAAAAAATATTGCAAAGTTTTAAACAGGGACTAAAAAAATCTTTACCACTAGCCTTGCACCATCAAATAGATCTAGATAATAATCTTAAAGTTTATGCAGGCACCAGTGAACCCGCGGCCTATGCAGCAGTCGCCCTAAAGAGCTATCAGTTTGACCCTTCAGAAGATGAAAAAATATTTTATGGCGTGTTTGATTTTGGCGGTGGTACCACCGATTTTGATTTTGGAATTTATCGTGAAGCAAATGGACCCAAAGAACGCCGTTATGATTATGTAATTGAACACTTTGGAGCAGGAGGAGATCGCTTTTTGGGCGGTGAAAACCTGTTGGAAATGTTATCGTTTGAAGTCTTTAAAGTTAATACGGATGCCTTGTTAGAGAATCAAGTGCAATTTACCCTACCCCCTGAAGGCACGCCTTTTGTAGGCAGTGAACCACTGCTTGCCCAAACTCGTGAAGCCAAAATGAATACTAAAACCATGATGGAGGCATTGCGTCCATTTTGGGAAAACGAAGAATCACACGGGTTAGATGAAGGGACTGTAACGCTGAACCTGTTTAATAAAGAGGGTCAGTTGCTAACCAATATTGAATTGACTATAACAGAATCTTATTTAGAAAAAATATTAAAAGACCGCATTCAAATGGGCGTGGAAAGCTTTTTTCATGGCTTAAGAAAAGCGTTTAGCCATCAAAGTTTAGATCTTTCATCCATTAAACAGGTGCATATTTTTTTGGCAGGAAACTCTAGCAAATCCCGCTATTTAAAACCCCTATTTGAGGATGAAATTGAAAAAGTGGAAGTGGATATTAAAAAAGATGCCAATATGGAAGCACAAGACATCTTTAAAATATACCCACCGCTTGATGGAGAAGCATTGGATAAGCCCAATGGTAAAACAGGCGTGGCATTTGGTTTAATTGAAACCCGTAAAGGGGGAGGTATTTTAATTAAAGATCACAACACAAAATTTGCCGATGATATTCGCTTTAAATTTTATTTAGGCGATAGTCGCAAGAATAAGTTTAAGATCGTTATTTCTAGAGATACACCATACAATCAATGGGTGGAGTTTATTGATGCCTTTGAAGATACTTTTGAGATTTTTTACAGCAGTTCCGAGCGGGTTAGTAGTAATCAAATACCGATTAAAGATGCCAGTATTAAGAAAAAACTATTTACCTTAGAACTCACAGACGATAACGCTTTTGTTTATATACGCCTTATTGATTCAACCACTATCGAATATGTGGTCGCCAATGAAGAAGGCATTAAAAACAATTGTTTTTTAATCGATCCTGTCCGTGTTGAATTAAAATAAACAATGAGAGCAGAACTTTCTAACTTTGGCAACTTCAAAACGACTCTCGCCAAAAGGCTTGTTTCTGTAAGCTCTGTGTAATACTTTGTTGTTTTGCTTACCGAGCT
>CAZQYD010000123.1:0-4817 GCA_964597465.1 uncultured Piscirickettsiaceae bacterium
CCTATAAAAAAATGGGCAACCCAACAGTTCTTCCGCCTTTTCCTGAAGGTTTGATGAAGTTGAACCACCAAAACAGATAAGCATTCATTAATAATGTTGATAATGCCGCTTTTAACCACCGTGTATAATTTTTATAAGTAGTATTGTGGAGGTGGCTATGTTTTTTTTCGATAGAGCGTTTCGCTCGTTTTTTCTTGGCGGTAGCATCTTTGCCGTTATTTCAATGTTAGCTTGGTGGGTTAGCTTTTCAGGGATTGCTCAACTAAGTTTTTCAAGTGTGTCACCTATTTATTGGCATGCTCATGAAATGGTTTTCGGCTATGCACTTGCAACGGTAACGGGTTTTCTACTAACCGCCGTGATGAACTGGACAGGGGCGAACTCCGCATCAGGAGTGAAGCTTGCCGCACTGTTTTCTCCTTGGGTATTAGCTAGGATTGGTTATCTCGTCGATGCTCCGTTAGAAATAATTGCTATTTTAGACATAGGTTTTACGCTAGGATTATTTTTACATTTCTTTATTCCAGTTTATAAAGCCAAGCTCTGGAAGCAAGGCGGGCTGTTTACTAAATTCTTTTTACTTTTATTAGCCAATATTACCTACTACGCAGGTGCATTCGGTTATTTAGCTAACGGCATGGATTTAGGCATTACCGCAGGGCTATTTCTAGTATTAGCCATCAACTTAACCATGATGCGCCGTTTAATCCCCTTTTTCACCGTGAAAGCATTAGGTCTAGGCGAACAAAAAAACTCCAAATGGTTAGACGGCTTATCACTCGTCGGTTTTTTAGGATTAATGATTGCCGCCATGTTTTTCCCCTACCACTGGGCAACCGCAGTTATCGCTTTTCCGCTATTTATAGTGAACTTGATAAGGTTAAAACTCTGGTATCACAAAGGAATATGGCAGGTCGTTTTACTCTGGCCTTTGCATGTTTCCTATGCATTTATGACATTAGGAATGGGGTTGTACGGATTTGTAGGGTTAGGCATGTTAAGTGAATCCCTCGCTGTTCATGCCTTAGCCGCTGGTGGAATAGGGTTACTTTGTTCATCGATTATGGCACGAATTTCATTAGGACATACCAATCGAAATGTATTTAATCCGTCTAAATTGGTTATTTGGGTTTTTGTTATTTTAGCAATTACCTCAATTATTAGAATTTTTCCACCAATTTTTATTCCAGAGTCTTATGTGCTATGGGTTCAGCTAAGTCAATGGGGCTGGATAATAGGATTTTTATTGTTATCTATTCTATATTGGCAGGTGCTAACAAAACCCAATCCTCCTCAAAATACCGGGATAAGGTTGTAAATTGAACGATTAATGAAATAATAGAAAAATTATTAACGCAATACCCGCCTAGTTTACATGCCTTATAGTGCAATTTTAGCCAGTAAAATAATTAGCGGTTGTTAAGCGGCTCTTTAAATGTCTCTTTAAAGGGTAACAAAACGACTGTTGGGTATTATTCAAAGGCTTTCCCCACCAAATCACGTGCCTGTGCAAAATCATATGCTGACATGGCTTTTTTGCCACTTGGTTGCACGCTAGTTAGTCGAATAATTCCCTTGCCTGTACTAATTTCAATGCCTGATTTATCTACTTTCAGTACCCCCCTGGGCACTTTTTGGGGGAAAACTTCATTAAAATCATCGTTTTTATTGTTAACAAGCTCTGCTTGCCAAATGCGTAATGGCTTGCCTTTAAGGTTTGTGTAGGCAACGGGCCATGGGTTGAAGGCTTGGATTTTTCTGACGATGGTTTGCGCGTCTTGTAGCCAGTCTATCTCTGCTTCCGCTTTGCTTAATTTGTGTGCGTAGGTGACTAGATCTTGGTCTTGCTTGATGGGGATTAGTTTATCGCTCTCGATTTCTTTTAAGGTTTGTAGTAAAGCGGTGGAGCCGAGTTTGCTTAGTCGATTATGAAGCGTTTGTGCGGTATCCTGTGCGGTAATTTCGGTGGTTAGCATAGCGAGCATGTCGCCAGTATCTAAACCAATATCCATTTGCATAATTGTCACCCCTGATTCAGGGTCTCCTGCTTCAATTGCCCGTTGAATCGGTGCCGCACCACGCCATCTTGGTAGGATAGAGGCATGAATGTTTAGACAGCCGTATTTTGGTGTATTTAGAATGACTTCAGGTAGTATCAAGCCATAAGCAACCACGATCATGACATCGGCATTTAGTTCTGCAAGTATTTGTTGCTCAATGGGGTTTTTAAAATTAATTGGTTGATAAACGGGGAGGTTATGTTCAAGTGCTTTTTGTTTAACGGCACTGGCGGTCAACTTGCGACCACGACCTGCTGGACGGTCGGGTTGTGAGTAAACCCCGATAACGTCATGTTCAGAGTCAATCAATGCCTGTAATGCAGGAACAGAAAATTCAGGCGTGCCAGCAAAAACAATTCTCATTTTGAAGACTCCTCTCTTTCCGCCATGTCTTTTTTAAATTTGTTAATCGCTCTTCGTTTTTTTAAGCCCGAAAGATGGTCGATAAACATTTTGCCGTTAAGGTGGTCAATCTCGTGTTGAATGCAAATCGCTAAGAGTTCTTTGGCTTCGAGTTCAATTATTTTTCCTTCACGGTTCATGCCGCGGACAATAATTTCCGAAGGGCGGGTTACGTCACCATAAATCCCCGGCATGGATAAACAGCCTTCTTCCCACTTTATTTCACCTGCGCTTTGAATTATTTCAGGGTTTAACAGGGCCACTGGTTGGCTTCGGTCTTCTGACACATCACAAACAAACAACCGTTCTTGTATTGCAATCTGTGGGGCCGCCAGCCCGATTCCAGGAGCCTCATACATGGTGTAAAACATGTCGTCAATCAGCTTGTCGAGTCGGTCAGTCATTTCAGTGACGGGTTTGCAAACTTCACGTAAGCCGCTGTTTGGAAAAAGTACGATGTCTAATTTTGTTTCTGTGGTCATTTTTTTTGTTCGCTGTATTTTAATTATCTGTATTATACTCAAATGAATAGATTAAACACATGGTTACCGTTTCATTTTGCAAGAGTGAGTGCGAAACAGCTTAAAAAAATTGAACAAGCATTCGGTTCGCTTGAGCAGGCGTTGTTACGTCCGTTGCAGGAATGGAAAAATACGAAAATATTGACCGATAAAAAATTAAGTTTTTTATTTGATGAAGGCAATCAGCAAAAAATCAAACAAGCGATTGAATGGCAACAAGAAGAGCGACAACACATTATTGTTTTAGGTGATAAAACTTACCCTAAGTTGCTCGCTGAAATTAACGATCCACCGATTTTATTATATGTGCTTGGAAGCCTAACATTACTTTCAGATCCTCAAATTGGCATAGTGGGCAGTCGTAATGCATCCAAATACGGAATACTCGTCGCACAAGACTTTGCAAATCACCTTGTTAAAGTGGGTTTAACGGTGACCAGTGGACTGGCATCAGGGATTGATAAGGCGGCTCATGAGGGTGCACTAAAATCGCAACAAACCACGGGAGCGACCATTGCAGTGGTCGGCACAGGCTTGGATCGAGTTTATCCTGCAAGTAATAAAAACTTAGCCCATCAAATCGTTGAACACGGTGCAATCGTTTCAGAATACCCGCTTGGCACAAAACCAATTGGTAGGCATTTTCCCGAAAGAAATCGTATTATCTCTGGAATGAGTACAGGGGTGCTAGTGGTTGAAGCCGCGTTAAAAAGTGGTTCGTTGATTACCGCAAGATTAGCAATGGAACAGGGTAGGGAGGTGTTTGCTGTTCCCAATTCGATTAATAGTAGCCAATCAAAAGGCTGTCATCAGCTGATTCGCCAAGGTGCAAAATTGGTCGAATCGGGGGCGGATATTTTAGAAGACCTTGGTGCAATGCTGCAACTCTCTTTTTTTGAAGAGGGGGCGAATGATTCAGCAATAGAACCAAAAAAACCAATTGTTGAAATAACTGGATTATTAAAGTGGATTGAATACGAGCCGATTAGCCTAGATGAGTTGGTAGTGCTTTCTAAAATGGCAGTTTCAGATATCCAAGGGCAGTTGATTATGCTAGAAATGGACGAAAAAATAGAGGCCATGTCTGCAGGGCGTTGGCGACGATTATAAAAGTCTTCTTAAATCGTATTAATCCAGCTAAGTGCCTCCTTAACGAGTACAGAATTAGCAGAAATAAAAGATAAATTCTCTAAAAATTATTGAAAAAAATAAATTAAAAATAAAAAAAGCTTGATTTTTCTTACCATAATATGCGACCTTATAAAAAGACATAAAATAAATAAAGACATTAAATACATGACAAATTTAGTAATCGTGGAGTCACCTGCTAAGGCGAAGACCATTGAAAAATACCTTGGTAAAGATTTTACCGTGCTTTCTAGTTATGGGCATATCCGTGACATTCAGAAAAAAGGCATGGGAATTGACCTTGAAAACGGTTTTATTCCAACCTATGAAATTTCACCAGACAAAAAGAAAACCGTTGCAGAATTAAGAAAAGTAGCAAAAACCGCTACCCAGGTTTGGCTAGCGACAGATGAGGATCGCGAGGGGGAAGCCATCGCATGGCACCTTGCAGAAGCCTTGAAACTAGATGTAAAAAAAACCAAACGCATCGTTTTTCACGAAATAACTAAATCCGCCATTCAAAAAGCCGTCGCCAATCCTAGAACGGTTGATATGGATTTAGTCGAAGCACAGCAAGCACGTCGTTTATTAGACCGTATTGTTGGCTTTGAACTCTCGCCTATTTTATGGAAAAAAATTCGTTCGGGATTGTCCGCAGGTCGTGTACAGTCCGTTGCAGTACGCTTAATTGTTGACCGTGAAAGGG
>CAZQYD010000124.1:0-4799 GCA_964597465.1 uncultured Piscirickettsiaceae bacterium
TTTTTGGTGTTGGAGTGTCGGCAGAACCGCAGGATGTTAAAAACATAAAAGTTAGTAAAAACAACATGTTTTTTAATAAATAACGCATCTTTCTTTTCCTTCAAATCAAAATAGACAGTTGAAAGTATAACACTAAAATCAGCCTGCTATTACTAGGGTGAAAAACAGCCATTCCAATCAACTAAAAATTAGGCGTTCTTTCGAGCATGGTTAGTCGTCTATTTGCTTAGATCGCATTTTCTTTAACTGCCCTCGTTTGGTTTTAGAGTTCAGTCGTTTTGCTCTCGCATTGCGTGAGGGTTTGGATGGCACACGAAATTTTTTGGTTTTTAGAACAGGTAGAATAAATTCTTTTAAACGTTCAAGTGCCGCGGCACGATTTTTTTCTTGCGTTCGGTGCTGTTGGGCTTTGATGATGATAATACTATCTTTAGTGATGCGTTTATCTTTTAGCAATAGTAGGCGGTTTTTATATTTTTCATCTAGGCTAGAGGCTTGAATATTAAAACGCAGGTGAATCGCAGAAGAGACTTTATTGACATTCTGTCCGCCAGCCCCTTGTGAACGAATTGCGGTCAGTTCGATTTCTGATAAAGGAATTTTTACCTGTTCAGAAATCACTAGCATTAGAGAATAAAACCACTTAATAAACCAATCAAACCACCAAAAACGCCACCCCAAACAACTAGCCAACCTAGATGTTGTTTTATCATTTTTTGTACCATTTGTTTAACGATTTCAGGGGTAAGTTCTTCTAGCCTGGAGTCGATAATATGGGCAACCTTGCCTTGTATTTCGGCAATCATATCGGGTTGGTCAATCTGTTGTTTTAGCTTTTCAATAAATACATCACTTTCACTCATGTCAATTAATGAAGCTTGCATGTTTTTAATAAAAGGTTCTTTTAAAGGCTCTAACGCACTCTCGCCACCAAACATACCTAGCATACTACCAAAGCTAGATTCCATAATCACTTTTACTAATCGTTCAAAGGCTGGATTAAAATCAACACTTTCAATAACTGGTGTTAGGTTAATGTGCATTGAATTATCTTTACTGCTCATAAAACGATCAATATTTTGTTTGGTAAAAAACTGATTCATCATCAGTTCTTTTATGGACTGCTTAAAGGCTTCAAATTGATTGGGAATCACCCCAGAACCCACCAAGCCTGGCACTCGTTCAAACAGCAGGTAAATCGCTAGCCAATTAGTAATGGCTCCCGATAAGGCAAACAAGCCAACTAATAGCACAAGATTGTTTTCTAAAAATAATCCCGCACCAATAATTGCGATGCTAACGAGGTTAGTAAGTAAAGATTTGTTCATGGGCTATGCTCTTAATTACGATCTTGTTCTTTGTTTTCTAATCGTTGGTTTAGACGTCGATCTGGATGTCGGTTTCGTTGGTTTAGCAGGCCTATCTTCACGTCTTGCTCTATCGTTATTACCACTTCTACTATTGTTCGATAGCTTGGTTTTTGTGTAAGACTTGCGGTTGTCATCATAAGCAGACTTGTGTCTTAAATCGGGTCTGGACTCTTCTTTCAAACCAACACTTTTTAGCAGTTGGTTGATTTGCTTCCAAGATAAGGCTTCGGTTTTAGATTGTTTTAGCTTACGCGGTAATTCAAACTCGCCATAACGGGTACGAATCAAACGGCTAACTTGTACTTCTTGTGATTCCCAGATACGACGAACTTCACGGTTACGCCCTTCTTTTAACACCACTCTATACCAGTTGTTAATGGATTCATCGTCTTGTTTTGGTAATTTACTGACCTTATCAAACTTAGCCATGCCGTCTTCCAACTGCACTCCTTTTTTAAGGCGGTAAATAATTTCTTCTGAAACCTCGCCAAATACTCTCACTGAATATTCACGTTCAACTTCATACGATGGATGCATCATACGATTGGCTAGTTCGCCATTATTGGTTAGAATCAACAATCCCGAAGTATTAATATCCAAGCGTCCAACCGAAATCCAGCGTCCGTTGATGATACGAGGTAATTTCTCAAAAATAGTCGTGCGGTCTTTTTCATCTTTACGAGTACAAACCTGCCCTTCTGGCTTATTGTAAAGAATCACTTGCGTGGCTTGCGTGGCAAGGCGAGTTTCTTTCACCGCATTGCCACGGAACTGAATATTATCGGTTGGCAAGGCTCTATCGCCTAGTGTGGCGGTTCTACCATTGACCTTAACCAAGCCTTCGTCAATATATTTTTCAACTTCACGGCGAGATCCAAACCCTGCTCTAGCTAAGATTTTTTGTAGTTTTTCGTTTTCCATTTCTGGAGTAGTGATTTTTGCCATGCGTTTATAATCCAACAAGTTTTAATATAAGTGATTGTGCGATTTGGTAAGGTGTCGAAATTAACGCACCTAATATACCTAACAACATCAATCCTAAAATGATAAAGAAACCATACGGCTCAATGCGCATATAGTAATAATAAAGTTTATTCGGTAAAAAAGCCGCCGCAATGCGACTGCCGTCTAACGGAGGGACGGGAATCATGTTCAAAATTGCTAAAATCAAATTGATTGCAATTCCTGCCATACCGCTGTAAATTAAAAATTTTCCTACGCCTTCGTAGCTAGGTAAAACCATGTAACCAATTTTAGCAACCACCGCCCAAGCGATTGCCATTAATATATTTGAAATAGGCCCTGCAATTGCTACCCAAGCCATATCACGTTTTGGGTGTTTAAAGTTTCGAGTATTAACCGGTATCGCTTTTGCCCAACCGAACACAAATCCGCCCAGTAATAATAAAACACCAGGGACTAAAACTGTTCCGACAGGATCAATATGTTTAAATGGATTTAAGGTCAAACGTCCTAGCATTTGCGAAGTTCTATCGCCAAGCTTCATTGCCACCCAGCCGTGTGCCACTTCATGCACGGTGATTGCAAATATAACAGGCAATGTCCAAATAGCAATTTTCTGTACTAAACTTAATTCATCCATCAAACTTACCCTGCCCCTGTCTAACCAAAACGGGCACATCATCGGTGAAATCAATCACCGTTGTTGGCTCATACCCACAAAACCCACCGTCTAAAACCGCATCTAAGCAATGTCCTAATTCCTCTTGAATCGTCCAGCCATCGGTCATAGGGATTGTTTCATTCGGCTGAATTAATGATACTGAAATCAATGGCTTATCAAAATAACTTAACAACTCATTAGCAACAATGTTTTCAGTAATTCGCAAACCAATAGTTTTCTTTTTCGGGGTCTGTAAACGTCTCGGAACTTCTCGGCTAGCGGGCAAGATAAAAGTAAATGCACCTGGTAAATGCGATTTCAAATAACGATATTGCGCATTTCCTACCTTCGCATATTCCGACAAATGCGATAAATTCTCACATACTAGCGTAAAATCGTGTTTTTCATCCAAATGACGAATTTCACGAATACGGTCCGCGCCATTCTTATTATCCCAATCACAACCTAATGCATAACCAGAATCCGTTGGATAAGCAATTACGCCACCTTTATTTAATATTTCAACAACTTGTAACAACAAACGCTTCTGAGGGTTTTCGGGATGCACCGAAATATATTGACAATCTTTCATCACGCTATAAAATCATTCATTAATTTATAAAAGTACATTATACACGAATATGAAAACCCCAAAACGTATCCAACCACTAATAAACGACGGACTGGTTGATGAAGTTATTAGCCGTTTAATGAGTGGCAAAGAAGCCGATGTATTCATCGTGCTTTGCGGAGAAGAATACCGCTGTGCTAAAGTGTATAAAGAAATACACCAACGAAGCTTTAAAAAAGCCGTAACCTACCAAGAAGGACGTAAATCACGTAACAGCCGTCGTGCGAGAGCGATGGACAAAAAATCTAAATTCGGACAAAAAGAACAAGAAGCCGCATGGCAAACTCACGAAGTAGATGCCCTCTACAAAGTCGCCAATGCAGGCGTAAGAGTTCCCAAACCCTACGGCTGTTTTGATGGTGTACTACTAATGGAAATCATCACCGACGGCAACGGCGACGTCGCCCCAAGACTAAACGACGTCACCCTCACCGAAGAACAAGCCCTAGAAGACCATCACCAAGTGATGATTTACGTAATGAAAATGCTCACCGTTGGCACAATACACGGCGACTTATCTGAATTTAACATTCTGCTAGACGAATACGGCCCCGTCATCATCGACATGCCACAAGCCGTTGACGCCTCAGCCAACAATAATGCCAAAAAAATGCTCAACAGAGACGTACAAAACGTCACCAACTACTACGCACAATACGCACCACAACTACTAGAAACCAACTACGCAGAAGAAATGTGGGCACTCTACGAAATCGGCGAACTAACCGCCGAAACCGAACTAACAGGACAATTCCAAAGCGACGAATCAGCCGCCGACGTAGACTCCGTCATCCACGAAATCCAAGCCGCAATAGCAGAAGAAGAAGCAAGACTAGCCAGAATAGCACAAGCCGATTCAGACGACTAAACGCGGCTTACATTTAAAGGAAACACTTAACAAAGTTTTGAAACAAAATTCGGCTATTTACGTCCTTTGCAGGATAAAAAGTGCCCAGGGGGGTAGCACTGTTTTTTAAAAAACACCTTATCCCAGCACTCCATCTAATTACTCTATACGGCAGACACACCTGCATGGCAAGAAAACCTAAATGCGGGGCGTGTGTGATTTATAATGAGTGTGAGTATCAAGACAAAACGGCTTAGGTTTTTCTAAGGAAAGACTTAATAACCGCGATTAGAATTTTACTGAGAAAAAATGTGCGTCAAGTTTCGT
>CAZQYD010000125.1:0-4773 GCA_964597465.1 uncultured Piscirickettsiaceae bacterium
TAAAAAAAAAGCCTGATTGCTAAACGTTAAAAACGTATAACAATCAAGCTTTTAGAATATGGTAGCGGGGACAGGATTTGAACCTATGACCTTCGGGTTATGAGCCCGACGAGCTACCAAACTGCTCCACCCCGCGTTAATTTGTTGTGCGTATTGTATAGAATATATGGCTTATTGCAAGCCTTATATTCAATTAATTTGAAGTTTTTATAAATGACTTCAAGTTGTATTGGTAGATAACCCCTGGAAAGGAAAAAATAGCGAACATAAACAAGTTAATAGCGTAAAACTCCCACTCTTGTGCTTTTACATGACCCATTACTTTTTGCTCTAAAAAGTAGCTAATTACCCCCATCAACATAAAATAACTAAACCACTCGATACTGTTGACTAGAAATGATTTGGTCTCAACTGATATGAAAATAAATAAACGATTAGATAAAATCCAAGGAATATTCGCTAATACCATTGAGGTAATCAGTAATAAATAAACTGCGTTCTCTACTGACATTTAACTCTATCCCTACAAACTTGTGTAAGCTAGGTCTATCAATGAGGAAGGTAAAATACCTACCACCAGCAATAGAATAGCAACAAAACTGACAGCGTAAGTTAAATCTCTACTTACAGGCTCTACTTTTTCATCAGATTCAGGTTTATCAAAATACATGGCTTTGATTACTTTTAGGTAGTAATAGGTACTGATAACAGCGGTAATAACCGCAAAAGTAGCTAGCCAAACAAACCCTGAACTTAGAACTTCTTCAAGCACTAAAATCTTAGCGTAGAATCCTATAAAGGGTGGTATTCCTGCCATTGAGAATAATACAAATACAAACATTAGTGCCAACCAAGGATTTTTGGCATTAAGCCCTTTAAAATCAGCAATTCTGTCAAACTCATTACCGATTCTAGCAAAAGCGACAATGATTCCAAAACCTGCTACGCCTGTCACTGCATAAACAATGGTATAAAACATAGCTGAAGAGTAGCCATCAGGCGTAGCGGCAATCACCCCTAAAAGTATAAATCCTATGTGACCAATACCTGAATAAGCGAGCATTCTTTTTAAATTATCTTGGGCTATCGCGACGATTGACCCGACTAATAATGACAATATTGCCATCATTATTAATAGAGGTTGCCAATCTTCAACTAAACCAGGTAGACCATCAACCAATATACGATAAGTCATCGCAAAAGCGGCTATTTTGGGAGCGGTTGCGAGGTATAACGTCATCGCGGTTGGTGATCCATGATAAACGTCTGGCACCCACATGTGGAAAGGTACTGCCCCTAACTTAAATGCTAAGCCAATAATGACAAAGACTAACCCAAATGCTAAAACGGTGCTGTCGGCTTTTCCTGATTCAATTATTTGAGCCATGGTATCGAATTGAATCGTGCCTGTTGCTCCGTATACCATTGAGAAACCATATAACAACATACCTGTTGCTAGCGCACCCAATACAAAATATTTCATTGCCGCTTCTAATGACTGGCGATGATCTTTTTTCATTGCTATCATGGCGTACATTGCTAAAGACATTATTTCTAATCCAAGGTACATGGTAATGAAATTATAGGCAGAAACCATTACAAACATTCCAAGTACACCGAATAGACCTAAGGTGAAAAACTCTCCTCGAAAATATTTATTTTGTAATAAATATTCTTTTGAGAATAAAAACACTACTAATGAAATCACAATAATAAATAGCTTTAAGACATCTGCAAAGCTGTCTCTAATAAAGCTACCATGGAACGTAATCACTTCTTCGGTAGTGAAACTGTAAATAATTAATGCACCAACAATGACTAAAATCGCTTGGGTGACATAATAGGTTGCAAATTTAAAATGCTTTTCCCAAATTGAGTCGGCAACTAATAAAAGGGAGGTAAGCGTTAGCAACACTATTTCAGGTGTGGCTGGTGCAAAGTCTGGTATTACAAAATTCATATTATTAACTTACCTATCCTATAATTTTGATGTTGTTGCTTGTATTAAAAGATTCGCAACGGATGTTTGCATGACTTCTATAATCGGTGCGGGGTACAAACCGACGAAAAGAACGGCAAAAGCCAAAATACTCATTATCACAAATTCTCGTGCATTCAAATCTTTTAACTTTTCTACTTTTTCATTGGCGACTTCACCAAAGAAGACTCTTTTTATCATCCATAACGTATAGGCGGCACCAATAATTAAGGTGGTTGCGGCAATAATTCCGTACCAAACGTTGGCCTTAAAGGCGGCTAAGATAACCATGAATTCTCCAACGAAACCTGATGTACCAGGTAGCCCAGCATTTGACATAGCAAATAACACCGCAAAGAAACCAAACCAAGGCATTTTATTGACTACTCCGCCATAAGCACTGATATCACGGGTGTGCATCCGATCGTATAAAACCCCTATCATCAAGAACATTCCGCCAGAAATAAACCCGTGAGAAATCATTTGAATCATCGCCCCTTCCATACCTAATGCGGCACCTTGAGCTGAGCCGGTATTTTGGATTATGTCGTAAACGAGGAACATCCCTAACGTGACAAACCCCATGTGTGAAATTGAGGAATAAGCAACTAGCTTTTTCATGTCTGTTTGTACGAGAGCGACGATACCAATATAGAAAATGGCAATTAAGGAAAGTGCTATTACTAACCAGTCTAGCGTCATTGCCGCATCTGGCGTAATCGGTAAACTAAAACGAACAAAACCATAACCACCCATTTTAAGCATAATGGCTGCTAGCACCACTGAACCCGCTGTCGGGGCTTGTACGTGAGCGTCTGGTAGCCAAGTATGCACGGGAAACATCGGTACTTTTACTGCAAATGCGATTAAGAAAGCAAGGAAGATGAATATTTGTGCGGTCATACCTATTTGCATATCTTGGAAATGCAAAATAGAGAAACTTCCCGAGGTATGGTACATATACAAGAATGCAATCAACATAAATACCGAACCGAAGAAGGTATATAGGAAGAATTTCATGGTTGCATAAACTCTATGAACACCACCCCATTTACCAATAACGATAAACATTGGGATAAGAAGTAGCTCCCAGAACACATAGAATAATATTGAATCCAATGCTGCAAAAACACCAACCATTACCCCACCCATTATCAGGAAGGCACCCATGTATTGTTCAACTCTTTCTTTAATGACTTCCCAGGCGGAAGCAATTACCAAAATTTGTGTAAAGGTGGTTAATAGAACCAACGGCATTGATAAACCGTCTACGCCTAAATGATAGTAAATATTGAACTGTGGAATCCAAGCAATTTTTTCTTCAAACTGCATCGCGGAAATAGTGGTATCAAACCCTGTCCATAGCGGAATTGAGATAATAAACGTCACTACCGTAGTGATTAATGACAACCATTTTGCTAAAGAGGGTCTATCTCTGCCCACAAATAAGATTAGCATACCAGCAATTATAGGTAGCCAAATAAGGGTGGTTAGTATTGGAAAACCGAACATATTTTTATTATTTCCTTAAAATTCTTTACTTCTAACCCTGCACTACCACAAGACCCATGCTAGCATCGCTAACAATGCGAATAGCATTACAAAGGCATAGTGATACAGGTAACCTGTTTGTGCTAACTTCATGGTTGTCGCTGTATCCGAAATCGCCATAAAAGTGTTTTTTACCATGCCTGTATCAATCATTTTAATATCAATTTTATTGGTAAAGAAGCTACCTAATTTAATCGTCCCTTTGGTAAAGACAACGTCATTGAAATGATCGAATCCATAGGCATTATCAAGCATCCAAAACCCTCTTGGACAAGCATTTTTAATTTTTGCTGGTAACTCTGGTTTATACAAATATAAAAACCAGGCTAAAAACACCCCTGAAAGAGCAAGTGCAACAGGAAGCGTAACAAAAGAGTGAACGATTAAATTCCAAGCACCCGTGTAATATTCGGTATAAACCTGTAATAACACATCGTTTTCAGGAAAAATTGTAATTGAATTCGCAAAATATTCACCTGAAAGAATCCCGCTGATCATCGGTACTCCAAGCAACGCCGAAGGTATTGCCAATAAGATGAGCGGTAAAGTGATTACCCAAGGAGATTCTTTAATTTTATGGGTTTTAACATATTCGGATTCTTTGCCATGAAAAACGATAAAGAACATGCGGAAGCTATAAAATGCGGTGATAAATACGCCCATTAATAATAACACTAGGGCATAACTTGCACCAAATCGTTCGGCATTTCCTAGCCCTAATAAAATACTATCTTTAGAGAAGAATCCTGAAAATCCAGGGAAACCAATTAAGGCTAATGAGCCGATTAACATCGCTCCGTAGGTAATAGGCATGTATTTATACAGCCCACCCATTTTACGGATATCTTGGTTATGGTGCATCGCCACAATAACCGAACCTGCGGCAAGGAAAAGCAGGGCTTTAAAGAAAGCGTGAGTAAGTACATGGAACATACCTGCCGCGTAAGCAGATGCTCCAATAGCGGCAATCATAAACCCTAATTGTGAAAGCGTTGAATAAGCTACTACGCGTTTAATATCTTCTTGAATAATACCTAATAAGCCCATCATAAAGGCGGTGGTTGCACCAATAATTAAGATGGCACTCAACGCTACTTCTGACATTTCATAAGCAGGAGAAAGCCTTGCTACCATGAAAATACCCGCCGTTACCATGGTTGCCGCGTGGATAAGTGCTGAAATAGGCGTTGGGCCTTCCATTGATTCTGGTAGCCAAACATGTAATGGCATCTGTGCGGATTTAC
>CAZQYD010000126.1:0-4769 GCA_964597465.1 uncultured Piscirickettsiaceae bacterium
TTAAATAAAGCACATAAAGAATACAATTTTGAGCTGACTAAAGGTCGTATTTTTGCACTATTTTTAGCGCCTTTTTTAGCAATAGTTGTTTATTACGCTACCCTAGCACAAGGGGTACAAATTGCTGGAGCATTGAGTATTACCGTTTTTGCGGCAATCTTATGGGTTTCTGAAGCCCTTCCTCTACCTGTAACAGCATTATTAATACCTGTTGGCTTAGCGAGTGTTGGCGTATTTGAAATTAAAGATGCTTATACCCCTTTTGGAAGCTCTGTATTATTTTTAGTTTTAGGTGGTTATGCTCTCGCCGTAGCTGTTGAGAAAAATAAAGTTGACCGTTGGATTGCACAACATATATTAGGTCTATCTGGAGACAAAACAGTTGGGCTTTTTATGGCGATAATGGCAACCTCTGCAATTTTATCAATGCTTATTTCCAATACAGCAACAACCGCTTTGCTACTACCTGTTGCTATTGGCATTTTAGCCAAACAAGCTGTTGATGCCAACCTTTCTAAAGTATTATTATTGGGCGTTGCCTATGGGGCAAGTATTGGCGGTGTTGCTACTATTACCGGTACCGCACCTAATGCGATTGCGGCAGGATTATTAGATATTAGCTTCTTAGAATGGATAAGTTATGGGCTACCGATAAGCATAACCATGCTAATTGTCGCAATGCCGATTCTGTGGTGGACATATCGTCCAAATGTACAAAAATTAAATATAGACACCGTAGAAAAAGTGCCTCTCACTAAGGATGGAAGAAAAACCATCATTATTGTCGGTATCACTCTTTCTCTATGGTTATTTGGTTCCTTTATAGGGGAGCTATTTTCTCTACCTTCAGCATTATTTAGTTCAGCTTCTGTTGCAATCATGGCTGTTGCTTTATTAATATTGGCAGGTTGTGTAAACTGGAAAAATCTTGAAAAGGGTATTCACTGGGGAGTACTAATTTTACTAGGCGGAGGCTTAACGTTAGGGCATGGTCTTACTGAATCAGGGGCGGCAAGCTGGCTAGCTGGACTGCTTGTTGCAGGAACAGGTGATTTGCCAATGTTTGTGCTACTGTTAGTTTTAGTGACGATAGGAGTGTTTGCTACCGAACTCATTTCTAACACCGCAGTAACGGCAAAACTAGCCCCCATACTCGTCGGCGTTGCACTACAACTTAGCCTTGAAACGAACAGTTTGGTGATACCTGTTGCGATTGCCACCTCTATGGCATTTATGCTTCCTGTCGCAACACCGCCCAACGCTTTAGTGCATGCTAGCGGCTATATCACCCAAAAAGACATGATAAAAGTAGGTTTAAGGCTAAATTTTGCAGCCATTTTTGTCATCACCTTTATGTTTTATTTCAATTTAGTTGGGTAAAACCTCAACTAAACAAGGATAATACTGTTTTTATTCACTTAACAAGAAGAACTCATGGCTCAGCTATTTTTACGCGATATGCATCTTAACTATGGCACGCAAACATTATTTAATAAACTAACTTTTCAAATAGAACCTAACGAGAGAGTTTGTATCGTTGGGAGAAATGGTGAAGGAAAATCTACTTTATTAAAAGTTATTGAAGGTGAAGTAGAAGCTGATGCTGGTAGCAGAATAGTGCAAGATGGCATTAAAATAGCCAAGCTTCAACAAGAAGTGCCAAATGATATGAATGGTAGTGTTTTTCATATCATTGCTACGGGACTTGGCAATGCGGGAATGTTAATTGATAAATACCATTTTTTAAGCCATCAACTTGCCGAAGATTACCAAGAATCTATTTTAAATGAGATGACTGCCGTACAGCATGAAATTGAAAAACAAGATGGTTGGTCATTAAGCCAAAAAGTAGAAACCGTTATATCAAAACTAAAACTACCACCTGATGCTGAATTTTCTTCACTTTCAGGCGGTATGAAAAGAAGAGTTTTACTAGCAAAAGCATTAGTACAAGAACCTGATATTTTATTATTAGATGAACCAACCAACCACCTAGACATCCCTTCTATTCAATGGTTAGAAGATTTTTTAAAAAACTTAAATTGTAGCCTAGTTTTTATTACACATGACCGTGCATTTTTACAAGCACTCGCAACTAGAATTGTCGAGTTGGATCGTGGTAATTTATACAGCTGGGATTGTAATTATGAAACCTACCTGCAACGCAAAGCTGAACAGTTAGCGTCTGAAGAAAAATCTAACATGGAGTTTGATAAAAAACTGGCACAAGAAGAAGTTTGGATTCGCCAAGGTGTTAAAGCCCGAAGAACCCGTAATGAAGGCAGAGTAAGAGATTTAGAAAAACTTAGATCAGAACGAGAAGCACGCCGTAGCCAACAAGGGAAAGCGAACCTACAAAGTAACGTTGCCGAAAAATCAGGTAAGCAAGTTATCGAAATTGATAATATTGATTTTAATTGGCCGAACCAAACCATCGTTACAGATTTTTCATCAATGATTATGAGAGGAGATAAAGTCGGAATTATTGGTGCAAATGGTTGTGGTAAATCGACGCTGTTAAAAATTATTCTTGGCGATTTAAAGCCTTCTAAAGGTGAGGTAGTACTTGGAACAAATTTAAAAATTGCTTACTTTGACCAACACCGTATCCAACTAGATGAAAATGCTAAAGTGATTGATAGCGTGGTTGAAGAATCCGACTACATTGAGATAAACGGTCAACGCAAACATGTAATGGGCTATCTACAAGACTTTTTGTTTTCGCCTGAAAGAGCAAGGCAACCCGTAAAATCTTTATCTGGAGGTGAACGAAACCGCTTATTATTAGCAAAAGTATTTGCTAAACCATCAAATCTATTAGTGTTAGATGAACCAACCAATGACCTAGACATTGAAACCCTAGAATTACTCGAAGAACTGGTTTCAAACTATCAAGGCACAGTGCTAATCGTTAGCCATGACAGAAACTTCCTAAATGCCGTGGCAACCAGTTCAATCGTGTTTGATGCTCCTGGCGTTGTAAATGAATATGTCGGTGGCTATGATGATTGGATTAGACAAAAACCAACAACCGTCGCAAAAAAAATTGAAAAGAAATCAACTTCTAAAAAAATAGATGATAAATCAATTAAAAAACGCACTTACAAAGAGCAAATAGAATACGACAAACTACCTAGTGACATTGATCGTATAGAAAAAGAAATCAAAATATTAAGTGAACAATCGGCTAAATCTGATTTTTATAAACGTGATGACTATCAAACTACTTTAGATCAAATCACAAGGTGTGAATCAGAACTAGAGTTAATGTTTGCAAGATGGGAAGAGCTTGAATCTAATTAGCCCTAAATAGAGCGTATTCCCTTAATTCTAAAAAAGAAATAAAACCTATTCAAGATACTGTCTTAAAAATCAACTTTATTTTAACCGAAGTCTACCGACTGAAAGAAGTGCATTTGTGCCATCGCCACTTCCTCTTCAGTTTTACCTATAATTGCAACCACCGCACCTTTTACAGGAATCAAATTGCCAACATAACCACTCTGCTCAAACGACTTAATTACCGCCAAATGCTCGCCAGGCATAACAATGACTGTTACTGGCCCAGTTTTCTCCTGAATAACAATATGCAACCCCAGCTTACCATCAACATCACATTGCCCTGCATAACTCATCCTGTCAATTGATTTATGTAAAGAAGCCCCAACAAAAGCAAACACTCGCTGTAAATCAACATCATCAACAGCAAGCTGAGATGCAGGCATTGCATGCACCTGATCAATAGTATGTTCTAAAATATGATCAACCATTCTGCGGCTCATTTCTTGTGGAGATACAACCGCGACCTGGCTATCTAAGTTATTCGTCAATGGAGTATCATTCGTCTGCCAAACCCAAAAACCTACCACCACAATCAAAAATGATGCGGCAACCATTGATAAATTGGAGAACCAACTCGTATCATTATCCGCTTTGGTCGAAAAACCATTTCTAACAATAATTTTATCCGCTAATCCCTCTGGAGGTTCAACAGCCAAAAGACTAATTAACTGTTTATCAAATTCTTTAGCTTCTTTAACCATTGGCATTTTTTCAGGATTATTCTTTAAATATTCCATCATATCCTCATCAAGTTCCAATGGATTTTGATTCAATGCGTGTAAAAAACTAACGTCATTCATTTCTAAAACATTACTCTTTTCAATACTCATGCAATGCCCCCAAATGATTTTTTAATGGTTTCTGATTCTAATATTATTTTTTTCAATTGCTTTCTAGCTCTAAACAAACGTGTATTAACGGTAGCAAGTTTCAAATCTAATTGTTCACCAATTTCTTCACCGCTATAACCCCAGACAAGCTGTAACAAAAGAGGTTCTTTAAAATCATCATCTAGCTTCATAATCGTTTTATAAAGCAACTCTTTTTGAAAAATTTCTTCTGGCTCATTTGCTTTATCATCAACAATGATAGTATCTTCAATATCAACTAAATCGGGACGTTTTTTTTCAAAACGACGGGCATTCTCTCTTCGTAATATTGTCAACAACCAAGCTTTGGCTGCCTTTTCATCATTCAAACTGTCAATTGCTCTCCAAGCCCTAGTAAATGTTTCTTGCACTAAGTCTTCAGCCACGTTTCTATCTTTCGCTAACCAAAAACCAAAACGGAATAAATCCGTAGAATAAGCTTTGACCAACTTCTCAAAAAATTGTTGATTATTTCTCACAAAATTACTCTTATCAAAAGTTTGTTAAGGAAACGCTTAATAACTAAGGTTAGAATTAGGCTGAGAAAAAAGTGTCGCT
>CAZQYD010000127.1:0-4703 GCA_964597465.1 uncultured Piscirickettsiaceae bacterium
CTGAAAACTTGGCGTTGCCAGAATTTTAATCAGTTGTTAAGTGTCTCCTTAAGTATCTCCTTTACTGGTTTATAGCTTTGGCGATAGCCTTTAATTAATCCAAATTCATCCATTTTTTCTAAATGTAATTTAGTTGGGTAGCCTTTGTGATTGGCGAAACCATATTGAGGGTAAATTTTGTCTAAAGCACGCATTTCATTATCTCGCGTGACCTTTGCTAAAATGGAAGCCGCACTAATCGCTAATATTTTACCATCTCCCTTTACAATCGCTTCACAGGGAAAAGTTATATCTGGACAACGATTACCATCGACCAACACTTTATCAACCTTAACGGTTAAACCTTCAACCGCTCTTTTCATTGCCAACATGGTTGCATTTAAGATATTAATGTCATCAATTTCAAGTTGAGTTGCTCTAGCGATATGGTAATCAACTGCCTGCTCAATAATTAAGTCGTAAAAGTAAGCTAGTTTTTTTTCGGATAGCTTTTTCGAATCCATTAACTTTAATTCACAATCATCCGCTAAAACAACCGCGGCGGTAACGACATCACCGATTAAAGGACCTCTACCGACTTCATCAACCCCTGCAATCACGCCTTGATAGTCGATTATTTCATCCACTTTATAATTGCCTCCGCGGCTAATTCTGAAGCATTTTGTTTCAGTGCTTGATGTTGTTTTTTAAACGCTTCAATTTGATTGCTACGCTTAGCTTGATTTTGAATAATTTCTAACATTTCTGCCGTCAAGTTTTCAACCGTGGCATTTTCTTGAATTAATTCTGGCACTAATTCTTGCTGTGCCAAAATATTAGGAAGTCCAATCCACTTAGTCGTAGCAAGTTTTTTCATCATCCAATAGGAAAAAGCATGGACTTTAATTGCCAATACTAATGGTTTTCCGTGCAACGCAACTTCTAACGTCGCTGTACCAGAGGTGACCAGTAGCTGATTAGATGCTTCTATCACTAAATCCGCTTGTTTTAAAACAATGTGAAAGTTGTTATTGTTCTTTGTCGTCGTTGCAATAGATTCTTCAACTCTTGTTTTTATCTTTTGATTAATACAAGGGATTAAAAACTGCATTTCAGGAAAATGTTGCTGAAGATTAACCGCTGTCTGTACATATAAATCAATCATCTGGTCAACTTCTGACCAGCGTGAACCAGGCATTAAGCCTGTTATATTGCCATTTTCATTTAATCCAAGTAATTTTCGAGCTTGCTTGGTAAAGTCTTCTTCACTAATTTGGTTGGCTAGCGGATGACCGACAAACTGCACGGGTATTTGATACTTATGATAATAGGGTTCTTCAAATGGAAATAGTACCAGCATACCATCAACTTGTTTTTTTATTTTTGCTAAACGTTTTTCACGCCAAGCCCAGACGGAAGGGCCGACATAATGAATGGCAGGAATCGTATTCTCTTTAAGGCGTTGTTCGACTTTAAAATTAAAATCTGGAGCATCAATGCCAATAAAAGCATCGGGATTAGCTTTCAGTAAACGATTAATTAAATCTTTTCGTAGTTTAAGCAATTCGGGTAGGTGTTTTAAAACCTCAAAAATGCCCATCACTGAAAGCTTTTCCATGGCAAACCATGATTCAAACCCTTCAGCTTGCATTTTTTCGCCACCAATCCCAACAAACTTTGCACTTGGATAGCGATGTTTTAAAGATTTAATCAAATCCGCACCGAGTAAATCACCCGATGATTCGCCTGCGACCATCGCAAAAAGGATTGGTTTTTCTGAGATAACTTGCAAACTAAGACTAACGGACAATGCCGCGTGTTGATTGTTTTAAGAACTTAACTAAACCATCCAACGTGCCATACTCGTCGTTAATGCTTTCAATTTCATTAATCGCCTCTTCTAGGCGGTAATTGGTTCGATACAATGCACTATAAGATTTTTTAACAAGACTCAGTTGCTCACGAGTATAACCACGACGTTTCAAACCTTCAAGATTGACGCCTCTTGGCTTTGCTAAATTACCAGAAACGGTAACAAAGTGTGGGATATCTTGACTAATCACGCTACCCATTCCACAGAAACAATGCTCGCCAATTTTGGTAAATTGGTGTACCAGTGTATAGCCACCAAGAATTGCCCAATTCCCCACTTCAACATGACCAGCTAAGGCACAAGCATTGGCAAAAATAGCATTATCGCCAATCACACAATCGTGTGCAATATGCACACCAGCCATTATCCAATTTTCGTTGCCAATAAAAGTCTCACCACGATCTTGAACTGTACCACGATTAATCGTGACATTTTCACGAAAGGTATTATTATCACCAATGACCAAGGTCGTCGGTTCGTCCACATATTTTTTATCTTGCGGAGCGGCACCAATCGAACCAAATTGAAAAAAATGGTTGTTCTTACCAATAGTAGTTGTTCCAGAAATAACGACATGCGGTTCTATTTTAGTCCCTTCACCAATGGTAACTAAATCACCAATAATAGAATAGGCACCAATTTCGACATTTTTACCGATAATAGCATTTTCATGAATAATTGCAGTTGAGTGAATCAATGTTTTAATCCTTTAAACTTAACTATACGGGTCGTTGTGCACATTTCATATCACAAGAAGCGATGACTTTTCCGTCTACTTTGGCAATACAAGAAAACTTCCAAATACCTTTTCGATTGCCTAATGTCTTAACTTCCATATCCAGCCTATCACCAGGAACCGCAGGTTTTCTAAACTTACAATTATCAATTGATGCAAGATAGTACATGGTTGTTCCATCCAACTGCATGCCTTGCGATTTAAATGCTAATATTCCTGTACACTGAGCCATCGCTTCAACAATTAATACACCAGGCATAATTGGATTTTCAGGAAAGTGCCCTGTGAACTGAGGTTCATTAAAGGTAACGTTCTTAAAGGCTTTTAAATAATCACCCGATTCAAACTCCGTCACTCTGTCCACTAATAAAAAAGGGTATCTATGCGGTAAATATTTAAATATTTCTTTAACGTCCATTTCCATGCTTATTTTTCCAAATCTTTTATGTGTATTTTCAATTGATTTAATTCATTTTCTAACAATTTAAGTCTTTTTGCCATTTTATCAAGCGTTTTGACTCTAACCGTTGATTTTTGCCAAGCGGAGGTTTCTACTGCTGGAAAACCAGAATAAGAACCTGCATTTTTAATACTGTGGGTAATACCTGCTTTCGCTCCAAAATGTGAGTTATCAGCGGTTTCAATATGTCCGTTCACTCCCACTTGCCCCGCAAAAATATTATGCTTACCAATTTTGGTACTACCTGCAAAACCGACTTGACCCGCTACAGCACTGCCATAGCCGATTTCAACATTGTGTGCAATATGTACGAGATTATCAATAATGCAGTTGTCAGCGATGATGGTATCATTAATTGTTCCACGGTCAATTGAGCAATTATTGCCAACCCAAACATTACAACCAATAATCACCCTCCCTATTTGTGGTATTCGAATCCATTCTCCTTGATTATTGGCAAAGCCAAAACCTTGCCCACCAATAACACTACCCGCTTCAATCGTTGAATAACTGCCAATTTGACAATTTTTTTCAATCGTTACGTTGCTATAAATGGTGACATTATCACCAAGTTCGGAGTGTGTTTTAATAACCGATCCACAACCAACAATGCAGTTTTCACCTAGATGAACATCGTCACCGATCACAACATTTGCTTCTATCTGACATGATTTTGGTACGACCGCAGAACTGGAAATAGTTGCTGTTCGAGCGATTCCTGAACGAATCACGATGGGATTTAATGCTTGGGAAATATAGGCATATGCAACATAAGGATCTTTTACGAAGATTTTAACACTCGCAATCGATTGCTCAAAATCTTGTCTAACAAGAACAACTGCCGCTTTGGTTTGCTTTAATTCTATTAATCTTTTAGGATCATTAAAAAAACTTAACTGATTTTCGGTTGCTTCTAACAAGCCAGAAACTTGCGTAACGCTTACTTGAGCATCACCTTCTAATCGGCACTCAAGCCCTTTATCGTTTAGAATGCTAAGAAGTTCCGTGACGTTCATCTGTATTATTTATTAAAGTCTGTACGATTTTTACGATATTGCGAATTTAAAAACTCAAGCACTTTTTGTGTAACATCAACACGGTCATTGGTATAGGCTATCCCTTCATAAAGAATAAGGTCGAAGGCCTCTTTTTTACCAATTGCTTTAATTCCTTGATTGACGACGCTTTGTAAATTTGCAAGTTCTTCATTTCTACGTATATTCACTAGCTCTTGAATATCATTTTTCTTTCTTTGGATATCCCGATTCAACATGCCAATGTCTCTTTGTGAAGCTGCACGCTGAGTTTCAGACAAAACAAGTTTATTTTTTTGATAATCTTTTTGTTTTTTAGCCATTTTTTTTGCAAGCTTAGTAAGTGCCGTCTGCTGAGGACCAAATTCTTTTTCTAGAATAAGACTGGCTGCCTTTGCTTGCGGGGCTTGCTCTAGTAATAAGGCAACATTCACCACGCCGATTTTAACTTCCTGAGCAAGTGCTACCCCTGAAAAAGAAACCACAACAAACATAATTGATGCAACGAATAATTGACGCATAGATTTTCCTTAGATTGAATACTTTAAATAGGAAACAATTGTACCCTATTTAAGGAAGAACTTAACAACTGATTGAAATTCTTCGTGGACTTCTAGCCCA
>CAZQYD010000128.1:0-4617 GCA_964597465.1 uncultured Piscirickettsiaceae bacterium
CGACACTTTTTTCTCAGCCTAATTCTAACCTTAGTTATTAAGCGTTTCCTTAAAGGGCAAAGTTTGATGGCGGTCTCGCCTGCTGAATTTGGCGGTTATCAAATGATTTGGCGTTTATTGCAGAATGTAGGGATTGATCCGAATGAGGATTTTTTTGACCTACAATTTACTAGTGGCTCTCAGCAAAGTATTGTAAGGTCTGTGCTGGCAGATGATGCTGACGTGGGTGTTATTCGAACAGGAATCTTGGAGGAGATGCTAGATCAAAATCTTCTTGAGTTAGCCGACATTAAAGTTATTCAACCTCGCCTAGTAAAGTTTTTTGAGCCAATGCACTCGACTATTTTATATCCGGAATGGTCAATTGTTCGTCTTGAACAAACGAATGTAGCACTATCAAAGAAAATTTCTGTTTTATTAAAAAAAATGCCAAAATCTGTTGACCGCTCCCAACAATATATCTCGCATTATGGCTGGGGCAAAAGGCAGGATTTTACAACGGTACACGGTTTATTGAGAGCCTTGAAGTTAGCACCCTACGAACCAGCTAAGAAAATTACTTGGCAACAGATTGTTAAGGAGTATGGTTTAACGATTCTATTCATTGTTATGCTGATGTTCGTTTTAACGGTTTCAATTGTTTATGTTGGCAGGGCGAATCGTAAATTTGTGAAGTCTCAAATGGAGCTAGCGGAACATAGAGATAACTTGGAAAGGCAGGTTGAAGCTCGTACCATCGAAATTTCACAGGTCAATAAAGCTCTAGAGTTGGATATTGTGGCACGTGAAAAAGTTGAAAAAACACTTAGGCGAAGCAGAGCCGCATTGCAAGGGTTTTACGAGATTTCAGTAGCAGAGGATGAAGACCAGACCGAAAAGTTAGCCAAGCTGATACAACTTACCCGTCGGCACTTTCAAATGCAGGCCGCGTTTTTGTTTAAAATATCAAGATTAAACGACATTGACAAATTTGAGATTTGTACTGCTGACGGTAATATTTCTCTGCAAGAAGAGGTGTTGAATTGTTTAATGGAGAGTGCGGAAATTGATCCATTTAGTGAGAGTGATTCGATTCAAAGTTGTTGCTCAAATAGGGTTGTTTGCCACACCGTTGCCGTAGATGGAAAATCCCACTGTATTCTTTGTTTTGTAGGAGATCAACAGGCTATGCTGCCAGAAGTAGATCAAGAGCTGTTACGGTTAATTTCACAGTGGATAGGGTCAGGCATTGAACGACAATATCTTGAAGAAGAGCGAGCAAAATACCAGTTGCAAATAGAGCAGGCGACTAGGCTGTTTACGGCTGGAGAACTAGCTTCAGGATTGGCTCATGAAATTAACCAGCCTTTAACCGCGGCACGAAACTATATTAGTGGTAGCTTACGACGTCTGAAAGAAGAAAAATTTTCAACGGTTGAGGACGGACTGCAAAAATCGCAGGATAGTTTGGATCGTGCAACGGCTATCATTAGACGTTTGAGAGAGTTTGTGCAAACAGGTACGCCACATCTTGAAGTATTTGATTTGATTACTTTGATTAAAAGAGTGCAGGGTTTACTAGAAAGAGAAGCTTTTCAGCAAGAGGTTAGCTTAACTATTTCAGCATCTTTTGACGAGTGTTCCGTGCTGGGTGATGAAGTTCAAATTGAACAGGTTGTTTTGAACCTAATGCGAAATGGTTTGGATGCAGCTCCCTTTAAAGGTCAAGTCGACGTGATGTTGGTTTTAAAGAAGAATAACGTAGAATTTAATATTTATGACTCTGGCGAGGGCGTGTTGGAAAAAGATATTAATTCGGTGTTTGATGCTTTTAACACGACAAAAGTACAAGGGATGGGGTTAGGTTTGGCTATCTGTCGTAGTATTGTTGAAGCTCATCATAGTGTTTTGTCTGTTGAAAACACTTCTGATGGTGCAAGATTTTATTTTGAGTTGAGGAGAAGTGATGAATAAAGTTCAAGAGTCATTTGTTTATGTGATTGATGATGATAAAGAGGTAAGAGACTCATTAGCTTGGTTGCTAGAGACTATCAATTTGAAAACCAAACCTTATGAAAGCGGCAATGCGTTTTTAGAAAGCTTTCGAACAGGGTTGCAAGGGTGTGTTGTGTTGGATGTTCGTATGCCAGGCATGAACGGCATGGACTTACATTTACATATCAAAAAAATGGATGCTAATATTCCCGTTATTATCGTAACGGGTCACGCTGATGTACCGATGGCGATTCGTGCGATGAAAGATGGTGCGTTTGATTTTATTGAGAAACCCTATAATGACCAGCAGATGCTGGAACGTATTCAAATGGCTATTCATCAACAGAAGGACTTGAAAAAAGACCAACAACGCAAGCAAACGATTAAAAAAATGTTTGATAATTTATCAAAACGAGAAGTTCAAGTTTTATCAGGTATCTTGAAAAGTAATCCAAATAAAGTGATTGCCGATGAATTGTGTATTAGTATTAAAACCGTGGAAGCACATCGCTCAAGTTTAATGTCAAAATTAGAAGTAAAGACAGTAGCAGAGCTTGTTAGGTTAGCAATAGAAGCTAAGAGGGATAATACTTAAATTCTGTAAGGGATTACTTATGACCAATGCACGCGTTCACTTGCAGGATATAGATAATGCAAGATTAAATTACATATTTTTGCTAAAAGGTGTAGGTTTACTACGCTATATGTGTTTTAATATGAATTAAATACATTATCTATGTCGTTCAGACCAATTCTAAATACAATTATTATCTGTCAATGAATTTTAAGGCATAAATATTTCCATTAGTTTATTAGGAGAGAAAAATGAGTGAGCATGTAGCTTCAACGAGCGATGCAACATTTGATGCAGATGTTTTACAAGCCAGTACACCTGTACTAGTCGATTTTTGGGCAGAGTGGTGTGGACCTTGCAAAATGATTGCACCAATTTTGGATGAAGTTGCGGGTGATTTCGTAGGTAAAGTTAAAATTGTAAAACTTAATATTGATGACAACCCTGGCTCACCGCCAAAATATGGAGTGAGAGGTATCCCTACACTTGTTTTATTTAAAAATGGCGAAGTAGACTCGACACAAGTGGGTGCTTTATCTAAAACACAATTAACAGCTTTTTTAGACGATAACCTTTAAAATTCTGTTAATTTTGCAAAAAAACGGGCAAATCGTTTGTCTGTTTTTTTTAAAAAACTTTTCTAAGCAATGCTCTTCAAATCCAATCAGTAGATTAAATAAAAAACAAAAAATATGAAATTACAAGACCTAAAGAAAATGTCCGCCGCCTCCTTACTGGAGCTAGCGGCAGAACAGGGGCTAGAAAATTTAGCTCGATTAAAAAAGCAAGAAATTATTTTTGCAATCTTAAAAAAACACGCTCAGAAAGGTGAAGATATTTACGGTACAGGAGTGCTTGAAATATTGCCTGATGGCTTTGGATTCTTGCGTTCTGGCGATGGCTCATATTTAGCTGGACCAGATGATCTTTATATTTCTCCTAATCAAATCAGGCGGTTTGGATTGCGAAAGGGAGATACGATTGAAGGAAAAATTCGCCCTCCTAAAGAAGGGGAGCGTTATTTTGCACTTTTAAAAGTTGAGAAAATTAACTTTGAAGATCCAGATGTTGCCCGTAAAAAAATTGCCTTTGAAAATCTAACACCGTTACATGCAGCAGATAGGCTGACGATGGAAGTAGGTAACGGGTCAACAGAAGATATTACGCCTAGAATAATTGATATTGCCGCTCCATTTGGTAAAGGGCAGCGTGGCTTGATTGTAGCACCCCCAAAATCTGGTAAAACCGTTATGATGCAACAGATTGCTCAATCAATTGCTGAAAATTATCCAGAGTGTTACTTGATTGTTTTATTAATTGATGAGCGTCCAGAAGAAGTGACCGAGATGGAAAGAACGGTTAAAGGCGAAGTGATTGCCTCAACGTTTGATGAACCCGCCTCTCGTCATGTGCAAGTTGCTGAAATGGTAGTTGAAAAGGCAAAGCGTTTGGTTGAACATAAAAAAGACGTAGTGATTTTGTTAGATTCGATTACCCGTTTAGCTCGTGCGTACAATATGGTTGTTCCTTCGTCAGGTAAGATTTTAACTGGTGGTGTAGATGCAAATGCTTTGCATCGCCCGAAACGTTTTTTTGGTGCTGCCCGTAATATTGAAGAAGGTGGCTCGCTAACAATTATTGCTACGGCACTGGTTGAAACAGGTTCTAAAATGGATGAGGTTATCTTTGAAGAATTCAAAGGAACGGGTAACATGGAATTGCATCTTTCAAGGTCTATTGCACAGAAACGTATTTTCCCAGCGGTAAATATTGAACTGTCTGGTACGCGTAAAGAAGAATTGCTGACTACTAAAGATGAGTTGCAAAATATTTGGTTATTACGTCGATTCCTGCAAGGGCTCAATAACGAAGTTGAGGCAATTGATACGCTTATTAATCAAATGAAAGTTAGCAAAACCAATGAGAGTTTATTTAGTGCGATGAAAGGCAATCGCCCAAGTAAAGCGAAAGATTAGCGGTAGCACTCTAATCCAATTTCTAAGCGGGGATGCGGGTTAAGGAAACGCTTAACAACTAAGATTATTTTATACTGGTAAAAAGTGCCGATA
>CAZQYD010000129.1:0-4610 GCA_964597465.1 uncultured Piscirickettsiaceae bacterium
GTCATTAAAACTTTTCGATTACTGTATAAATTTGTAAGTGATAATAAACTAAACAATTAGTAAGATAATTAAACATTTTAAGGTAGCATTGTTCAATCCAAAGTAAAAATATCCGCTTTCTAAGTGGGGATGCGGGATTAATCACTCTAATTTTTTGTAGCTGTAGTATCATTAACAATATTCATTCTCTTCTATAGCCTAAAATAACATGCAAACAAATTATTCTTCTCAAAAGCTAACGACTGATATTTTAATTATTGGTAGTGGTATTGCTGGTTTATCCCTAGCCCTTAAATTAGCGAAGCGTTTTAAAATTACGCTTATTGCAAAATCTTCACTTTCTGAAGGCTCTACTCAGTATGCTCAAGGCGGGATTGCTGGCGTTTTGGACCCTTTTGATTCTATCGAATCACACATTGATGATACGACCAATGCTGGTGCGGGACTTTGTGACGAAAAAACCGTTCGTTTAGTCGCCGAGCATGCCACACAGTCCATTCATGAGCTGATTGAAATGGGCGTGCCTTTTAGTAAAAAAATGGCTTCTGATGAGCTCCACTTAACTAAAGAAGGTGGACATAGTCATCGACGAGTGATTCATGCCGCTGACCACACTGGGCGTAGTGTAATTGAAACCTTAATTGAGAAAATAAAGAACGAACCCAATATTACAACGTTAACCGAACATATAACCGTTGATTTAATATACGATAAAAAACAAGATATGGAGCATCGTCAATGCTTGGGAAGCCATGTTTTAAACAAACAAAGCCAACAGATTATAACTATCTTGGCAAACTACACTATTTTAGCGACGGGTGGTGCGAGCAAATGTTACCTATATACTAGCAACCCTGACACCTCTACTGGCGATGGCATCGCGATGGCTTGGCGTGCTGGTTGTCGAGTGACCAATATGGAATTTAATCAATTCCACCCTACTTGTTTATTTCACCCTAAAGATCGTGCGTTTTTAATTTCCGAGTCATTACGCGGAGAGGGTGCGATTTTACGTCTTCCAAATGGTGATACCTTTATGCACAAGTATGATGAAAGAGCGGAGCTTGCTCCACGTGACATTGTTGCCCTCTCGATTGACACTGAAATTAAAAAACACGGCGTAGACTGCGTTTTTTTAGACATAACCCATAAAGATGCTAGTTTTATTAAACATCACTTTCCAACCATCTATGCACGCTGTTTAAAAGCTGGAATCGATATTACCAAAGAACAAATCCCAGTGGTACCTGCCGCCCACTACACTTGTGGCGGTATTCATACAGATTTAAATGGACAAACCGATTTAGACCACCTGTATGCCATTGGTGAAACCGCTTATACGGGATTACATGGTGCAAATCGTCTAGCCTGCAATTCTCTTTCTGAAGGGTTGGTTTTTGCCGAAATGGCTTTTCGACACATAAATAATCACTATCAAGCTATTGAAAAACAGAAATTTGAAGCTATAAAAGACTGGGATACCCGTTTTGTGACCCAATCCAAAGAGAAAATTTTGGTCACGCATGATTGGGATGAATTACGCCGAGTGATGTGGGATTATGTCGGAATTGTTAGAAATGACAAACGCTTAAAACGTGCTCTTAAACGTATCGAGTTATTAAAATCAGAAGTACGTGAATATTTTTACGCCCACAATTTAAGCAGTGATTTGCTTGAGCTAAGAAATTTAACCCAAGTGGCTGAAATCATGATTAAAAGTGCCTTAGAGCGTAAAGAAAGCCGTGGCTTGCATTTTAATATAGACTATCCCAACAAACAAAAAAACAGCCAGCCCACCATATTAAAAAAAGAGAAATAGAATGAACGCAGACTGGAAACAATATTTAACCCAAGCGGGTGCGCAGTTTGATAAAAATAATGATATCACAACCTTTGGTTTACCTGAAATTGAACACTTTATGGTCAAACACGGGCCTATTGTTAGCGACCTATCAAAACAAACCCTTATCAAAGCAACGGGCGAAGAAGCCTTTAGTTTCTTACAGGGGCAGTTTTCAAACGATTTAAAAGACGTAACGGAATCAACCGCGCAACTCACCGCCTACTGCGATCCACAAGGAAAAGTACTAGCCTTAATTACTGTTTTTAAAGTCGCTGATTGCTATTACCTTTCCTTTGACGAAAGCTTGAAAGAAATCATTTTAAAACGTTTAACCATGTTTAAAATGATGGCAAAACTAGAACTAGAAGAAGTCTCAGAACAGCTCATACAGATAGGCTATGCGGGCGAGTTTGCAGACTTAGACTTGCAACGTGACTTTACCTTAAAAACCAAAGAAATTTATCAAGTAGATACGATTAATAGCCAAGACATAAAAAATGTCACGGTTATTAAAATTCCAGGACCTTATCATAACTATCGTTTGTTTGGTAGTATTGATGCAATGAAGACAATCTGGAAAACCCTTAAATCTAATGGAGAGGCTATCGGTACAGTTGACTGGACGCTCTTAAACATCGTTTCAGGACAGCCCGTTATCAATACTCAAACTAGCGGGCAGTTTATCGCACAATTTATCAACCTTGATAAAATAGATGCTATAAACTTTAAGAAAGGCTGTTACCCTGGGCAAGAAATCATTGCCCGCATGCACTATCGTGGCAAAGCAACCAAACGGATGCTAAGAATACACTCTCCTGCACTACAAAACTTTGTTGCGGGTGATGAAATTAAATTACAAGATGCGACCGATAGAAATTATAAATTTACCATCATCTCTGCCGCACCAGAGATTTATGAAGGTACGATTGCCTTAGCAGTAACCACTCTCAAAGCATTAGAAAGCGTTAAGGGTGACCTTAAAAATGAAAACGGCGATATGTTTACCATCGAACCTATGCCATACGACCTAACAGAGGAATAATAAAATGAAAAAAACAACCATTGCCTTAATCATTTCTGCCAGCCTATACAGTTTTAATAGCCAAGCAAACTGGCTAGATGCAGGAAAAGATCTACTAGGAAAAGCACAAGAAGAAGTAAAAAAAGTAAGCGGAGGATCAAGCAGTGGCACCGATGCCATTGCAGGATTAAGCAACGGCGACATTGCCAAAGCTTTTAAGCAAGCCCTCTCAAAAGGTTCTGAATCCGTCGTCAGCCAACTCGGTGTAAAAGATGGTTTTAACAAGGACGCAAGCATTCGTATCCCTTTGCCTGATAACCTGCAAAAAGTAAAAGAAGTTTTAGGTAAATTTGGTCAAGCGGGCTTAATGGACGATGTCGAACTTAAAATGAACCGTGCGGCAGAACTAGCAACACCACAAGCAAAAGAATTATTTTTAGGCGCGATTCAAGACATGAACTTTGATGATGTGCAAAAAATTTACAAAGGGCCAAACGATTCGGCAACACAATACCTGCAATCAAAAACCTCAGATAAACTAAAAACAAAAATGCAACCCGTCATTGAAGATTCCATGCAACAAGTCGGTGCAATTGCCGCCTACGACAAAGCAATGTCAAAATATAAAGACCTACCTTTCGTACCCAATGTAAAAGCAGACCTAACTAAATATGTCACCGATGGTGGCATGAAAGGAATGTTCCACTACATTGCCAAAGAAGAAGCTGAAATAAGAGAAAACCCTGTTAAACAAACCACAGAGCTACTTAAAAAGGTATTCGGAAAATAAGCAATAAAAACACGTTTTTTAACTTAAAAAGTGCCCAGGGGGGTATAAAAACGCACCCCCCTGGGCACTTTTTAGTGTTTTTTAATCTGCTGGACGCATGTGTGGGAATAACAGAACATCTTTAATCGATGCTGAATCTGTAAACAACATCACCAATCTATCAATTCCAATCCCCTCGCCCGCTGTTGGTGGCATACCATGCTCTAAGGCTTTAATATAGTCCTCGTCGTAATGCATTGCCTCATCATCACCCTCATCCTTAGCTTGCACTTGAGATTGGAATCTCTCGGCTTGGTCTTCAGCATCATTTAGCTCGTTAAAACCATTTGCCAATTCTCTACCGCCAATAAATAACTCAAACCTATCGGTAATAAAACTATCTTCATCATTGCGTCTAGCCAACGGTGATACTTCCGCTGGATATTGAGTAATGAACGTTGGATCCATTAATTTTTCTTCAACATGCTCTTCGAATATTTCAGTAATTATTTTTCCTAAGCCGTAAGTTTTTTCAATTCGTACATTCATTTCATTCGCTAAAGCCGTTGCTGATTCAAGCGTATCTAATTGCTCCAATTTCACCTGCGGATTGTATTTTACAATCGAATCTTTCATGGTTAAACGTGCGAATGGTTTTGCGAAATCAAACTCTTGTCCTTGATAAGGTACTTTGGTTGAACCTACCGCAAGTTCTGCAATTTCTTTTAACAACTCCTCGGTATAGTCCATTAAGGTAACATAATCGGTATAGGCTGCATAAAATTCGACCATCGTAAACTCTGGGTTATGACGCGTTGAAAGCCCTTCATTACGAAAACTACGATTAATCTCAAACACACGCTCAAAGCCACCAACAACCAACCGTTTCAAGTAAAGTTCTGGGGCAATACGCAAATAAAGCGGCATATCCAACGCATTATGATGAGTATTAAATGGTTTAGCAGTTGCCCCACCAG
>CAZQYD010000130.1:0-4606 GCA_964597465.1 uncultured Piscirickettsiaceae bacterium
TTGCGTATTGGCTTGTGATTGAGCATCGGTTAAAACAGTGGAAAGATTACTCACTAAAGTTTGCATATTTTTTGCTTCATCAATGGCTAAGGTACGACTAGAGTTTGAAGTCGGATTGTCTGCCAAATTTTGCAAGGAATCAAACATTCGTTGCATAAATTGTTGCAAGCCCTCATCATTGCTTGCCACAATTCCTTCAATATTTTTTGACAAGGATAGCTGTTCTTCGAAACGAGATTTGAGGCTGTTCGCTGAGGAAAGTTGGTCTTGAATATAGCTTGCATACACTCGTTCAATTGTTTGCACGCTTGAACCAGAACCAAGATAACCACCAGCAGTACGGAGCGGTGTATTACTGCCAATCTCCGTTCGCTGGCGGTTATAACCTTCGGTACCGATATTGGCAATATTATGTGAGGTCGTCGCCAATGCAGTCTGAAAAGCAGACGTTGCGGCGGTTCCAATATTGAGTAGTGATCCCATAAAGCTAGCCTTTATTCAAAACCCTATATATTAAAGATTATACAGGGCTTCGAGTTTATTAATGATTCAGACTTCTTAATTCTAGTTCTGTTTGGGTAGAATTAGCCTGTATTTCTTGCTCAGAGTTATCTGCGTTTTTCCCTTGCTGATAACGTTCGTACTCTGATTGTGTCATAGTTGGGTACTTGGGTGCAAGTTGTTCTACTATTATATCGGCTAAACCTATGCCACCTTTAGCTGAAATTGATTGAGCAAATTGTTTGTCATGCCAATCTTTGTAAAAATCGGTCTTATCTCCGTCCAACCAACCGCCATCTAGTTTCACTTTGCGGGACTCTTTTAAAATTTGTTCGACAAAAATCGCTTCAAACTGTTCTGCAACGGGGCGAATTGCTGAGGCGGTATTATTACGAGCTTTCAACTTTAAATCATTTAGTGCTTGGGTATCGGTGTAGACTTGATAGTTCTCTAATTTATCGACGGGCATCTAAATCACCATTAGCTCTGCTTTTAATGCCCCTGCTTGCTTTAGGGCTTCTAAAATAGCCACTAAATCACTTGGTGCAGCACCCACTTTATTAACCGCCTGTACGATATCATCAAGGGTAACGCCTTTCGGAAACTCGAACATTCTGCCATTGCCAGCATTCAATATACTTAATTCTGACTCTTCACCCACCACGGTATCGCCCCCCGCAAAAGGATTAGGCTGGGCAACGGGTTGACTTTCTGAAATCCTTACCACTAAACTACCATGCGTGACAGCCGCAGGTGAAACCTTTACATTACTACTAATCACCACCGTACCCGTTCTAGAATTAATAATAACTCGTGCAGAGGATTCGCCTGATTCCACTTCAATGTTTTCAATCATTGATAAAAAGCTAACACGCTGATTAGGCAAACGAGGAGCCATGACTTCAACGGACTCTGCATCTAGTGCGTAGGCGGTACCTTTGCCAAATTTTTTATTAATCGCAGAGACCATATTGTTGGCTGTGGTAAAGTCTGCATCGCGAATATTTAAGGTAATGGTGTTGCCTAAGTCAAAGCCTGTTTCCACTGTTTTTTCGACAATTGCACCGTTAGGCACTCGCCCGACACTCGGTACATTAACGGTAATTCTTGAACCATCTGCTCCTGAAGCATCTAATCCTCCAACAATTAAATTACCTTGTGCCAAAGCATATACATTACCATCAACACCTTTTAACGGGGTAAGCAATAGCGTTCCTCCTCTTAAACTTTTCGAGTTTCCTAATGAAGATACCGTGACATCAACTCTTTGCCCTGGCTTGATAAAAGCGGGTAAATCGGCATGAATTGCCACCGCGGCAATATTTTTAGAACCCGATTTAGTACCAGGTGGCAAGTTAATACCAAATTTGCTTAACATGGATAATAAACTTTGATCAGCGTAAGCCGTTTTATCGCCCGTACCATTTAAACCAACAACCAAACCATAACCGATTAATTGGTTATCTCGCACCCCTGCTACATTGGCGAGGTCTTTAATTCGTTCGGCATAAGCGTTAAAACTTAGCACTGATAGCAATCCGATTAGAAAGATGGTTTTCATATTTTTTATGTTCATTTTTTTACATTCATTATAGTGGCCAAAATTTAGTTAAAAATTGTGTTGCCGCGCCGGGTCGGTTACTGTCACCAGAAATTCCCACATCTTTATATATCAATCTAACATCCGCCACCTTGGAGGAGTTAATGGTATTGTCAGGTTGAATATCTTCTGCTCGAATAATACCTGCAAAACGAATCACTTCTTCACCTTCATGAATGGTAATCCATTTTTCGCCTCTAATCACTAGATTGCCATTTGAAATAACTTGAATTACCGTGACCGCAATCGAACCATCTAAACTGGAATTTTGCTTCACATCGGCTTTACCTTTAAAATTGCCGTCCGAGCCATAATCAAAACCGATACCCGTCCCGATACCAGGCAAGCTTACATTACCGCCTAATGCAGAGGCACTGCCACTTAACCCTGCTCCTAGACCGTATCGTTGTTTATTGGTTTTTTCATATTTTGCTTCATCTTTCTTTTTAGCAGCAAAGTTTTCCGATAAATTAATGGTAATAATATCGCCTACTTTATGAGCTCTTGAGTCGTCAAATAAACTTAACGAATCGCTTTGATGAAATAACGAGCCATTTTTAGGGGCGTTTTTTTCTGGTATATTGGTTGGATAGCTAGGCTCATAACTGAACTTTTGCATTCTTTCTGGCGGAGCAGAAACACAGCCAGTGACAAGAGAAGCAGCTAATAACAATACAACAAGTTTAAACGGCATATAAAACACTCCCAAGCTACCCCCCTGGGCACTTTTTAGTGAGTTTTTACTCTTTTTAAGGTTTTTAACTTCATAACTAATCATATTCAGCTCTTTTAATAAATACTAGATGTTATTATTTAAGTATTGCATCATGCCATCTGCGGCTGAGATTGCTTTTGAATTCATTTCATAAGTTCGTTGTGCTTCAATCATCGCCACCAATTCTTCCACTGTATTTACATTAGAGGATTCAATCGCACCTTGCAACAAGCTACCGGCTTCATCTGTTTCTGGATTTTTGTTAGCAGGTACTCCACTGGCTAAACTCTCTTTGTAAAAGTTATTACCAATTGAATTCAGTCCTGATGGATTTGGAAAGGTAGTCAGTTCAAGCTGCCCTACAATCGTTGGTGCCGCTGTACCAGGCTGTTTAACCGAAACTTCGCCATCTTGCGAAATAAAAATTTCAGTTGTATCATTCGGTATCGTAATCGCAGGCTCTACCAAAAACCCAGAAGAGGTGACAAGATTACCGTTTTGATTCATTTGAAACGAACCATCACGAAAATACATTTCAGTACCATTTTGATCCACCGCTCGGAAAAAACCACGCCCATCAATAGCTATATCTAACTGGTTTTCTGTAATCGAAATATTACCTTGCCCGTGAATTTTTTGCACGCCGACCGCTTTTGTTCCTGTCCCAACTTGCAAGCCAGATGGCAGTGTGCTGTCTTCATTAGTATTTGCTTTTGCACCAGGCTGGCGTACATTTTGATAAAGCAAATCTACAAATTCTGCACGACCTTTCTTATAAGCAAAGGTGTTGGCATTGGCAATGTTATTTGAAATTGTTGCTAACCTAAAATCTTGTGCTTCCAGACCTGTTTTGGCAATGTATAATGCTCTATTCACCTTATTTCTCCTAACTTAATTTAACTAAACTATCAGACTTTGCGGAATGATCTTTGGCTGTTTTCATCATTTTAATTTGCATCTCATACTTACGAGAGAGTTCAATCATCGTGGTTAAAGCTTCAACCGTATTCACATTACTGGTTTCTAAAGCACCGCTTACTAATACCGCGTTACCAAGCCCTAATCCATTTTCTTTGCTACGAATATAGCCGTCAACGCCCTTTTCAAGTTGTTTAATATCAGGCGTGACCATTTTAATTTGGTCAACATCAACCAATAAATCATTTTGAGAGTCCGACGGAATAACTGAAATTGTTCCATCAGCACTAATTTCAATTCTTTTATATTCAGGCAAGGTGATTGGACTGCCTCCGACATTCAAAACGGGGTCACCTTTGGAGTCAACTAACTCACCGACTGGATTCATTCTTAACGATGCCGTACGGGTTAAAACCTCTGAACCATCAGGGGCAAGCATGGCAATAAAACCATTTTCTTTAGTCATAATATCTAAATTACGCCCCGTCACCTTAACCGCACCCGCCGAAAAATCGGTTGCAGGACGTTCATCCATCGAATAGCTACGAGAGTTCCAGCCAGGACCTTCCATATGTTGCGCACGAAACTGGTTAAAATCTTTTTTAAACCCGTCGGTGTTTGCATTGGCTAAGTTGTTTGAATTATTCGCCTGAGATAAACTAACTTCCTTAGCACCACTCATTGAAATAAATAACATACGATCCATTAGACAGACTTCCTAAAATTAAAAGTGGAATAGACGGTAGTCTATCCCTAAATTAAGCACATAAATTATATTGACTCTATGGTCTGTGCTTGCCTTGTGTGTTAACGACTTCTTAATCCTATAAAAGGACTTTGACGTTTATATTATTATCAAGAGTAAGGTAGCA
>CAZQYD010000131.1:0-4602 GCA_964597465.1 uncultured Piscirickettsiaceae bacterium
GCGACACTTTTTTCTCAGCCTAATTCTAACCTTAGTTATTAAGCGTTTCCTTAAGTGATTAAAATCTAACGGCACTAAAGTGGCTAAAAAATGATTAAAAATCACTAAAAAGTACCCAGGGGGGTACCCCCCCCCTGTATAAACGGGTCAGAGTGAATTAAATAAAATTAATCCATTAAAATTTTTTAACATATTAAAAACACTGTTTTCTTTGGTTCCTTAAAACACCTGAGAAAGGTGAGTTAAAAAAGGGTAGTCTTGCGGGGGTTAGAGTTTATAAATTTAAAATGCAAAATCAGTTAACATTATTAGCGTATCGTTTTATTGATGATGTACCTTGCTTGATTCTTTTGTCTATAGGCAGTCATGAAAATTTCTATAGAGATTTAAGTTTAACTAGTTGAAACAATAGCGTTTTATTGTTGTTTTAAGGTTTGTTCAAAGCTTTTTGTGCCTTTTCGGTTAGGTTTCCTGCATAGTCCATGATGTGAAAAATTATATTTTGTTCATTGGTTCCTGATACTAGGTGTGCACCTGGTCCAATGGCGTAGATGCCTACGTCTTCCGCTCCGTGGCTTTCTGCATCTAGTGGAACAAGGGTTTCTTGGTGGTAGCCTACTTCTTCTGTATGTATGTGGGTTAAGTCATGTCTGCCTGCATTGATTGCTTTTTTGTAACTTTTATTGGCATTGGTTTCTGTGCCTAAATCTTGAAAACCACGACCGTTGGCATAACCTACGGTGGTGTAGGGTAGCCCGTCTGCAGCGAGTTCGGGTTCTGTTTTGGCTTTTCCGTGTTTGTCGTTGCCGATGACTTTTCCTAGAATAGGGTTGCCTCTGGTTGGGTAGCCGGCGATGGTGAATACATGGCTGTGGTCGGCGGTGACGATAATTAGCGTTTCATTTTGGTTGGTGGCATCAACGGCGTGTTGGATTGCTTTTGAGAACTCGGCGGCTTCATGCAGTGCGTTGTAGGCGTTTCCTGCATGATGAGCGTGGTCGATTCTTCCCGATTCTACCATTAGAAAATAACCTTTGTCATTGTTGTTTTCTAGTAGCTTGACTGCTTTTTTGGTCATTTCTGAAAGTGATGGTTCGCCTAATTTATCATTATGTCGGTCGGCTTCATAACGCATGTGTGATTCGTTAAATAGGGCAAGGAGTTTATTGCTAGTGTTTAATTTGTCAAAGCCTGCTTGGTCGATAATGTAGTTGCCGTTTGGGTAGTTGTTTTGCCATTCGTTGATTAGATTACGCCCATCTTTACGGTCGCCTTCTTTTTTGCTTTTAGCGTCGGCAGTATTGTCTGCTTTTATTTTGCGTAAAAAATGACGACGACCGCCACCCATGATGATGTCAATACCGTCGATGTTTTGATGGTCTTTGCCGTTATTTACCTTTTTTTCCAATAGCATTTCAAAATGAACGAGTTGATGGGCAATGTCTAAACACCCCTGTTTAATGGCTTTTTTGGGCATGTCGGAGGTATCTTCCCAGTTTCGCTCTGGTGCTTTTGCATAGGTGGCGGCAGGGGTGGCGTGGGTGACACGGGTATTGGTGACAATGGCGGTTTTTTTACCAGCGATTTCGGCTAATTCTAATGCGGTGATGAGTTGATTGTCTTGTATGCTTCGGCATTTTCCACGAATTACTTGTTCTGATACGCCAATGACGCCAGCTTTGGTCTTAACGCCTGTCATGATTGCCGTCATTGTGCCTGCAGAATCGGGCGTTTGTTGGTTGGTGTTGTAGGTTTTTATTAAGCCTGTAAAGGGGAATTTATCAAAGCTAAGTTGGTGTTCTTCACCAGACTTACCAAGCTGTTGCCCGGCAAAAATACGGGCGGCGGTGACGGTTGAAACGCCCATGCCGTCGCCTATAAATAGGATGATGTTTTTAGCCGCGCCTTTGTTGTTGTTAATGTTTACGCTATTGATTTTTGCTTGAATAACTTGTTCAGAACCCGTCGTGCTCCACTGGCTTTGATTAATCAAAGAATGATTGTTCGGTATTGAGGCGGGTTTTGTTAAGGTTTGATTGCAACCACTAAGCGAACTAAGCAAAAAACCAATAAAAACCAATCTAAATAACTTCATTACAATACCTCTCCTGTTGAAAGTACCGCCAATACCTGTGCGGTTACGGTGTCCTCTGCCTTGGCAACGCCAACGCAACGCTTGCCGTTTATTTGCATATGCACATAGGCAATTGCTTTACTGTCTTTACCTTGTTTCATGGCATGTTCACTGTAATCCAATACATCAAACTCTTGGTTAAAATGTCGCTGTAACGCATCACATAACGCACTAATCGTACCGTTACCTTCACCAACAAATGTCTTGCCGTTGATATCGATGGTTAGAACATCTTTATCATCATGACGAGTAATTTGGTAGCCCGTTACTTTGTTTATTTCTGCATCCATTTTGTAATGTGATTTAAATGCGGTAAATAATTCTTGATGACTGACAATGCCACGGTTTTTCTCTGCGCATTGTTGTGCAATATGCGCAAAGTCTTGGGTAACCCATTTTGGTAGGTTTAAACCATATTCTTGCTCAAGAATAAACGCAGAACCTGCTTTGCCAGATTGTGAATTGACTCGAATAATCGCTTCGTAATCGCGCCCAATATCTTGTGGATCAATCGGCAAATAGGCAACTTTCCAGCTTCCATCGGCTTCCTTGTCGCTGATGCTCTTACGAATGGCATCTTGGTGACTGCCAGAATAAGCGGTATAAACCGCCTCACCAACCCACGGGTGGCGTAGATGGGTTTTGATTTCGGTAACATCTTCCAATACAGGAATCCATTTTTGTGGGTTGGATAAGTCTAGTTCTGGGTCGATTCCTTCACTGAATAAGTTCATGGCAAGGGTAACAATGTCCATGTTACCCGTGCGTTCACCATTGCCTAGTAGTGTGCCTTCAATACGGTCAGCACCAGCCAAAATACCTAGTTCAGATGCAGCTACCGCACAGCCACGGTCATTGTGAGTGTGTAGTGAAATAATCGTACAATCACGGTTCGGTAATTTGTTGATGAAGTATTCAATTTGGTCGGCAAAACGGTTCGGTGAAGTGACTTCAACAGTTGCAGGTAAATTTAAAATACAAGGTTTTTCAACGGTGGGTTGCCAAACTTCCATTACCGCTTGGCAAACTTCTACCGCATAATCGGTCTCAGTTTGTGAAAAACTCTCTGGCGAATATTGAAACTGCCAGTCAGTATGTGGATAAGGCTTCGCATGTTGTTTAACCCATTTTGCACCTTGCACCGCCATCGCTTTGATTTCGTCTTTGGTTTTATGGAAAACCTTATCACGCTGAATGGCTGAGGTCGAATTATAAACATGCACAATTGCCTGCTTTACACCGATAAGTGACTGATAGGTTTTTTCAATCAAGTGTTCGCGCGCCTGTACTAATACTTGTACCGTCACGTCGTCTGGTATTAAGTTGTTTTCAATCAATTGGCGTGTAAACTCAAATTCTTCGCTGCTGGCAGAAGGGAAGCCAATTTCAATGGTTTTAAAACCAATATCAACCAATTGTTGCCAAAGTTGTAATTTCTGCGTGACTGACATTGGATTTGCTAGTGCCTGATTGCCATCACGTAAGTCCACGCTCGCCCAAATCGGAGCCTTGGTCAAACGTTTACTTGGCCACTGGCGATTAGGTAGGTCAACGGTAATCGTTGGTTGGTATTTTTCAAAATTCATAGTGTTCCCCTCAATGTAGTCATTTTAAACTTAAAGGCAGAGAATAAAATTGCAAAGATACCTTTAATGTTAAATGATTTGCAATTAAATATTATAACTTAATGATTTTTTGATATTATATTTACAGATAGCAATATAAAAGAGGTGTTTTTATGCTTGAAATGGATAAAATAGACAATAAAATTCTAACAGAAATTCAAAAAAATGCTCGATTAACTAACCAAGATCTTGCCGATTTAATTGGGCTATCTCCATCAGCTTGTTTACGCAGATTTAAAGCACTGGAAGAAACAGGGGTTATTCAAGGCTACAAAACGCTATTAAATGCAAAACAACTAGGGTTAGGAATGACCGCACTACTACAAGTGACGGTTGATAAGCATGTTAGTAAGCAATTCGAGGTTTTTGAAACGGCGGTTGCCAAAATCCCTAATGTATTAGAGTGCCTATTATTGACAGGACAAACCGCAGATTACCAGTTAAAAGTAGTGGTTAAAGACCTTGAGCAATACCAAGATATTCTGCTAAATCGTATCACTAAAATCAATGGTGTAAGCGGGGTGCACACCAGTTTTGTATTACGAGAAGTCATTAATAAAACGGAACTGCCGATAGAGGGCGGCCCCCCCCCCCTGGGCACTTTTTAGCGAAAATTAATGGTTTTTAAAGTGATATTTCTAATTCTTCTAAGAAATGTCGTAATTTCATAACATCTGTTTTGCTTTTAAGTTCTTTGCCTTGGTGTGGCATGCCGATAACCAGTTCTTTTTTACCAAATGAAATGTGGGCTCTATTGCTGTGGGATAAATCTATTTCTGCTCCGTAATGTTTAAGGAAACGCTTAATAACTAAGGTTAGAATTAGGCTGAGAAAAAAGTGTCG
>CAZQYD010000132.1:0-4575 GCA_964597465.1 uncultured Piscirickettsiaceae bacterium
TATTTTCACTGCAATTCGTTGCAATAGCTAGCTATTACGCCTCATTTCAGTAAAAGTAGCGACACTTTTTTCTCAGCCTAATTCTAACCTTAGTTATTAAGCTAAAATTTTTTTATTATTTTGTTAAATCTAATGAAGAGAACTCTTTAGAGCTTAGTTTTTGATCTTGGTTGGCATCTAAGGTACTCCATTGAGTGCTTACGGCAGTAGAAGATTTAGCTTCCCCTATACTGACGTAGCCATCTTTATTAGTATCTAGATTTTCCCATAAATCATTTAGAGAAGAGTCTCCGCTCATTGCTGTTCCAGCTGCAGTAAGTGAAATTATAAATATAGTTGCTGTTATCTTTTTCATTTTAATACTTCCTTTAAATTTTATAAAAAATTATCAGTTATTAGATAATCAACCAGAACATAGCAGGCATCATGCCAGTTTATGATATTGTATTATCATGTTGATATATATAGATTTTTTGTGTTGTTTTTTCATATTTGTCTGTTGGGAACGTGCATGTCATTTTAAGCATAAATTTCATGCAAATAACGTCTCTTTTGCCCGACATTTTGACAGAGTTTAAAGTAGGATGTTTGGGTAAATAGGCGGTGGGAGCTGTCGTTGAAAAGAGACTGGTAAATAGGTGGAATATAAATGTTAATCTGCGAAAGATATCTAAGTCTTTGAAAGGTAGGGTTAAAATACTTGTCGTTAAATTGCGACAGAGGCGCCGTTATAAATTATTTAAAATCATTTATATCTAAGTTGTAGCGTTTTAATAAACGGTAAAATTCAGTTCGATTGCGTTGCGCAATTCGGGCAGCTTGTGAAACATTGCCATTTACTAGTTTTAGTAGCTTAATTAAATAATTTTGTTCAAATTCTTGCTTGGCTTCGTTGAAAGAAAGCATCGCTAAGTTTTCTTGTTGTAATGCTTTTTCAATTAAACTAACAGGTATGATCGATGTATTGGCAAATACACATACTTGTTCCATTACATTTTTTAACTCTCTAATATTTCCTGGCCAATCATAACCTACCAGCATCTCTAAGGCATTATTAGCCAGTTTTTTTGCTTTTGTTTTTTGCTGGGAAATAAAATGTTGAGCTAATAATGGAATATCTTCGGGGCGTTCACGCAAACTTGGTAAGCGTAATGTGACAATGTTTAAGCGGTAGTATAGGTCTAAGCGAAATTGTTTTTCTTCTACTAATTGTTTTAAGTCTTTATGACTGGCAGAGACTACTCGTACATCGATAGGTATTGTTTTATTATCACCTACTGGTCGTATTTCATTTTCTTGTAAGGCTCTCAAAAGTTTAACTTGGAAAGCTGAAGACATATCGCCAATTTCATCTAAAAATAAAACGCCACCATTGGCATGTTGGAATAAACCTTTGTGGTTCTCTACAGCACCAGAAAAAGCACCACGCTTATGCCCAAACAATTCTGATTCAAGCAGTTCTTCAGGGATTGCACTACAATTTACTGCAACAAAGGGTTTGTTTTTACGGGGGCTAGCGGCATGAATTGCTTGAGCAACTAATTCTTTACCCGCTCCACTTTCTCCTTGTACATAGACGCTTATGTCACTTTGTGCGATATGATACAAGTCATTTAATAGGGATTCCATTAATTGACTTTGTGCAATGATTGGCTTACGCCATTTTTCTATTTTATTGGTAGGTTTCTTTGCCAGTTCGTTTAGGTGTAGTGCTCGGCGAATTTCATTGTTTAGCTCAAGGTGGTTGATTGGTTTGGTTATAAAGCCAAAAACACCTTTTGACGTTGCTTCTACGGCTTCTTTTATTGTGCCATGTGCCGTCATAATAATAACGGGTAGCATTGGATGTTGATGATGAATTTTTTTAAATAAATCCATACCATCCATTTCGCTCATTCTTAAATCAGTAATGACTAGGTGAGGTTGAAATACAGGGATTTTGGTTAATGCTTCGGCGGCACTGGAAACGGTTTCAATATCTAACCCCAATGTTCGTAAGCGAATAGACAATAATCTTAATAGGCTAGAATCATCATCAACTAGTAGTACATGTTGACCTTGGAACCCTACTATTTTGTTGTCGGATTCAACATCTGCGTTAGGGGGTGAGGTGCTTATCATGATTAATCCTTTTTTTAATACTGTCCTCAATTAATGTTAACGCTTTAATTTGTTCAGTTAAGTTCTTGTTTTTTTGTTTTAGTAGTTGTTTAGCTCGTTGTTGATTTTTTATTTTTTTTGTATTTTTATTGATAGTTTCTTTTAACCTATCAATGTTTTGTAGGGTTTTAATTTGTGCTTGATTTAACCACGTTAAATTACTATTTAATTGCCCTGTTTTTTGTAAGTATTTTAATATCTCGAGTCTAATTTTATGAGTAATGCAACTTTGTTTATCTGAAAAGCTATAAGCTAATATCCAGCCTGCTTGCCATGATTTTGTATCAGTATAGATTTGTAAAAACTGTTGGCAAACATTAAGGTAAATATCTCCTGTAAGTTGGTGATAATGAGCGCCTTGTTTCAGTAAACTTAATGAGATATCAAGTTTCTTATCAGTTAATTTAATAGGTGGTAGTTTTTTTTCTACTAAGGGTTGTACTTTTGGCGTGCTGCAACTTGATAGAAAGATAAAGACAAGTATTATTAAGTAAATTTTCATTTTTTACCTTACGGGGATTTCTATCAAAAATCTTGCGCCACAATAATAGTCAGATGGTTTAAGTAGTTTAATTGTACCATTGTGTTGTGCGACATAATAGCTAACAATTGTTAAGCCAAGCCCTGTGCCTTTCATGGTAAGTTGCTTTGGGTTGTTTACTTGTATAAAAGCGTTAAAGATTATTTTTTGTATATCACTATTTATGCCAGAACCTTGATCTTCAACTAAAATTAATAATTGATTGTGTTCTAAAGTGACGGTAATCCCAATGATTGAGTTTTCTGGAGAAAATTTAATTGCGTTAGAGAGTAGGTTGCTTAGAATACTGTTTATTTTTTCTTGATCGGCCTTAATAGGGTGTGTTGGGGTTTTGATGATTAATTTAATTGACTTATTTTGTAATAATAATTGATAGCTTGTTTTTAAATTATCCAGTATTTTTTTTATCTCAAACTCTTGAATTTCAAGGTTCACATGCAATGACATTGTTTTTTGGTACTCAAGTAAGTTCTCTACTAAGTTCATAATGTTAAAGTTACCCATTTGCATTAATTCAAGAACTTCTTTTTGATCTATGTTTACAGGTCCTAGCAACTCTTCAGACAATAGATTTGTTCCTTCTTTTAACGTCGTTAAGGGGGTCTTTAGTTCGTGAGATATGTTGCGAATAAATTGTTGTTTGCCACCTTCTAATTGGATTAGCTCTTGACGCAATCCCTCTAGATTTTGACCTAGTTCTTGCACTTCTTTTGGGCCTTTATAGGGTATGTTTGTTTCAAAGTCCTCTTTGACTAAGTGGCGCATAGCTAATCCTAAGCGTTTAATGGGTAGCGTAATAAAATATACAAAAAATATACTTAGTAGAATTGCTAATATACCGCTACTAAACATAATATATAGTATCTGCTTTTGGATGTTTTTTTCATATTCAGTAAGGTACTGTAAATCTTTTATTTGTTGTCGTGTGCCTAATTTTATTAGGTCTCTAACAGACAAGTTTATTTCAGCAAATTTATTTAATTCCTGTTCTGTTAAAAAAGAATTTTGAATAAAAGCCCGTTGATTAACGGCCTTAAAAAGAGAGATTTCTTGTTGTTTTAACTTGAGTATTTCTTGAAAAAGTACTTTATTTGTATCTTTAAGCTTTAAATCATCTAATAATTGCACTAATGTATGGTGGTGGGTTAAATAAGTCTCTAAAAAAGAAACGTCTTTCAATACCTGATATTGTCGAATGCTACGTTCCATTGAAATTAAATGCTCTAAAATTAAGCGGCTATTTTCGGTAATGACGACGGTTTGAAATACCGTTTTTTGGGTTTCTTTTGCATAGCTATTTATCGCGATAAGTACGTAAATAATTGCAAAAATAAGGGGTAAGCTTATGATTAAAAAACTAGTTAAAATCCATTGGTTAAGAGTTGTTTTGGGCAGAGAGTTATTTGTTTTTTGGTTTGATCTAGATTTAAATACTTTCATTAAATTAACCTAATTTAGGGTATGGATTGCAGGCAATGGTATTCCTATCCGTAAAAATTTATTAAGTATTTAGCCCCACCATTTTATGGATTGAGCTTTATTTTAAAAATAAAGATAAGTTTTTAGCATATAACTGAATCATTCTATCATAGGAGATTTGACCATTACAGTTCAGTTAAATGTAGAATTTTGATACTTTAGTTAAATTTAGGTGTTTTTTTAGAAAATGCTTTTAAAAAAACTAAATGCCCTGTTTGAATAAAGTCGAATAGGGCATTTTTTGTTTTGTTGGAGGTTAAAAAAAATTTTAAGGTATAATTCCTCTTTTAATTTTTCTGTTTAATCTTTTATGACAAAGTACGAAGTAATCATTGTTGGTGGCGGTCATGCAGGCACAGAAGCGGCTTTGGCTTCTGCTCGTATGGGTGTTAGTA